>JAADGR010000100.1 GCA_013152225.1 Calditrichota bacterium | reverse complement strand
GAAAAAGATTCAGGAATTAGAGAAAAAAATCAATGATCTACAATAAAATTCAGCCAAAGGGCTTTGACATGAAAACAAAAATTTTGATATTATTCACTCTTTTCTTCGGATTTATTTCAGCTTTTGCTCAGGTAAATCTGGAAATCGATGGGTTCCTCGTCGAATCGTCAAATAATTTAACAGTGGAAATCAGTGGTGACCTTTCTGAAATAAACGATGGCTATTTCAAAGGAAAAATCACTTCAGGAACTAGATCAACAAACATTTCGCAATTTGCCGGATTAACTTTTACAAATGGTTTTTCCGGAACAATCACGCGATTCACGGGCGAGGCATACAACAAAGGCAATGGTGAACCTGTAAATTTTAAGCGATATTACGAAATCAGCAACACGAGCGGGAGCGGCGTTGTCTCTGATTTGCAAGTAGCTTTCGCTGCTGGCACGAACGATGAACGGAATGGACTTTCCAGTCCTTATCACATTTATCGATACACGAGTTCCTGGAATTTTTACGGTTCAGGTTCCGCTTCCTCGCCAGTGACAGCGACAAACGGCTATATTCCCACCGATGACTCCGATTGGATTTTGTCCGATTTCGTGGATGGTGACAATGACAGTATTCCCGATGTCGTGGAAGGTGCTGCAAATGACCGAGATGGTGACGGAATTGTCGATCAGGAAGACTATGATCCCAGCGGCTGGATTTACAACGAAGACAACGGAGAAATTATTACCGGCGGCACCATTTCAGTGACTCCGGCGACAGGTGTGAGTATCGTTCAAGACGGCTCTAACGGATACTATCAATTTATCATTTCCCAGAGCGGTGATTACACGCTTTCTTACACTCCTCCTGCCGGATTTAGTCTGAGCAGCCTTTGTGCAGCGCAACAGGGAACCTTGGATCCCGAGCCCTCTGATCCCAATCCCTACGTGGTCGGCGCTGGCAGCAAAGACGGCACGAGCAATAAAATGACCACCTGGGACTGCGGCGACAATCCCTATTACTGGAATTTTCATCTGGAAATCGGAGATCCCATAATCATCAACAACAATATTCCCCTAAAACCACAGCCAACGAACGTGGAACTTTCTTCTTTTAATGCAACAGTCACTCAAGATTACATTTTAATCAGTTGGGCAACAAGTACCGAGATTGGTAACGCAGGATTTAACCTATACCGCAGTCAGGAAGAAAGTGGCGAATACACGAAAATTAACGAAAACCTTATTCCTGCCCGAGGAAATGCCACCAGCGGAGCAGAATATAGTTTCTCCGACTATCCGGACCAGGCGGCAACGTACTTTTACAAATTAGAAGACATCAGCCTCACTGGAGAGAGCCGGTTCCATGGGCCTGTTTCTGTGATTTTAACTTCAATTAATAACAAACAACACGAAATTCCTGAAGAATTTTCATTATCCCAGAACTACCCCAATCCGTTCAATCCCGAGACGCAAATCAATTATGCGCTTCCGGAACCGGCAACCGTCACGCTCAACATTTACGACATCAGCGGTCACTTAGTGCGTACTCTCGTTGCCTGTCAAAAATCCGCCGGACTTCACACGGTAACCTGGGGCGGCAGAGATAACAGCGGCGTCAAAATTGTCAGTGGAATTTATTTTTATCATCTCAAAGCTGTTGGCGCTGAGAAAATTTTCAGCCAGACGAATAAGATGATTTTGATGAAATGAGATAGTCGGACACGGATGGACACCGATTTTGCGGATCTACGCGGATTTCCCCTCCCCCCAAAGAATTATCTGTGAAAATCAGTTATTCCCGCATTCGTCCGCGCGCAATAAAAATTTAGAAAAGATGTGCTCCATTCTACTAAACCGGGATGGAGTACATCTTCCTGATTCAGCGGACTGAATGAAAGAAATTTTCTCTTATATTTTTTCATATTGTCGATATTTTTTTCTTGCTTTTTATATCTTATTTTACTACAATAAGTTATGTTACTATTATTAGATAATTTCAAAATATTCACTCCGTTAAATATGTAATTAGCATAAAATAAAAAAAAGGGGCGCTTCCTCAATAGCCCAGGACAGTATCATCAAGTCACTGTTTCCTCTTGTAATGCAGCCAAATACAGTCCTCTTGAATATTTGGTCGGCAAGAATACGAATTATTCCTAATTGATAAAAATAATTTTTTCGCGTATTAGCAGTAATACTTTAGTCTTACAATCTCTAAATATCCTTCTTACCCTCCTCTTCAAATAGAGGGACTCAAAAAAGTCCCTTATGAAGAGAAATTGAAAGGGATGTCCGATCAAATACATACTATAAAATTTATCAAAATTCTTAATTTGAATAAGTAGCGCTATTCAGTTTATGATTGTCCCAAAATGTTGTTGATGCGCATTGAGCGGCCCGGAATGGCAAACATAGCAGCAATGCTAAAATAGTCCGTATTCTGTTTTTTCGAAGTTTACTATCATAGTCAAACTTGAAAGATTATTTTGAGAAACTGAATAATGCAAAGAGTTAGGAGTTTTTTGAACTGTCCGGTACTTAAATGATTCTAAAGGAGCAATATGTTATGTTACAAAGAAAGCTATTTATGCAATTGCTTGTGGCCGCCATTATTCTATTAACAGGAAACGTTTTGGCGCAATTACCAGTCTCAAATTGGACAACGAAAAATGGGGGGCTGACATTCACAACAAAAAATGCGAATCAAAATATTCAACGCTCTCCACAGAAAGCATCTAAAAAAGATAAAAAATGGATCCGAAAATCGCTGCAATACTGGAAAAATAATTATAATGTGATCACCGGAGGTCCATTTTCATCCATGAACGTGGAGCTACTGGCGAAAGGCCAACCTGATGAGTGCTTTTTAGGGGTTGGCGATCCAGGGAATTTATACAATCCTCAATGGGACAATCAACCAATCGTCTGCACATCAGGCGTCCCCAAAGTGAACCAGGCATATATCTGGGGATTAGCAAAAAATGGGGACAATCTCTGGTTTGGGACTATTGCCAATACGCACATCCTCGTTTTAGGCGGGATGCTATCAATGATCGGCTCAAGCTTGGACCCAATTGAAACAGACTCATGGGTCGGAGAATATAACCAAGGCCATTTTTCGCCTTTGCTCCCGGATGCAATAAAAGACTGGAGACCGCCACGGATATTTGTATATAATACGCAAACCAACACTCTATCTGAGAAAACTCCGATAGCCGATCCACTGCTTCAAACGACTCTCGGCATACGCGGCGTAGGGACTTTAGGAGATATCGTGCTCATGGGAGGTCCAGCGCTTTCGGGTGCAATGCCTGGAACTGGCGCGGGAATAAATCTTTTTGCTTTTAATGCGCAAACCGGAGCCTACCTGGGTTCCACCTCCTTGCTTCAATATGGTGACATTCGTTCATTTTTAGTTGTCTATGACGAACTGTATTTTGGCGTCGGTACGGCAACAGGCGGTAAGGTACTCCGCTGGACAGGCGACACAAGTAATCCTTTTCAATTTGAAGAAGTTGGCGCTATCGACGGTGACGCGTCAAATTTAGCCTTCTTTGAAGACCGTATTTTTGTTTCCACTTGGGGCTTAAATCTATTTGGGAACGGTGGACTATCAGGCCTCTGGATGAGTCCTGAAATTCCGCTAAACGGGAAATTGGATTCCGGGGATCAAGGCGACTGGAGTAAAGCGTGGGAAGTTACGGAATATGAACCGGATATCGTTACCGCTCAGACAACATTCGGCGGTGCACTTGCAGCTTACAACGGATATCTCTATTGGGGAACAATGCATGTTCCGCTATTATCTCTGATCGCTCATATAAAGGTCTATGGCGCTCCACAGGATACACTGGGATTTATGACTGATTTATTAGCGACACATCGACCAATCAGTCTATTCCGCGGACGCAATTTTGGTACAAATCCAGAAATAGACCTCCTTTACGGTATGCCTGCATTACCGGAATATACCCCCGATGATCCTTTGAACCCAACGAGCGGCGGAAACTGGGATATCGTTCCTAACAATATGGGAAGTCTGCCTCTTTACGGTCCGTCAGGCTTTGGCAACTTTTTCAATACATACACCTGGAGCATGGCGGTTCACAAAAACCAGTTGTTTGTGGGGACGTTTGATTGGAGTTACCTGTTAATGGATTTGCTGGCACCGCTCACGCACAGGCTGAGTTTGTCATTGCCGGATACGACTATAATCGAACGTATTTTGGGCCCGTTGCAATATTTTTACGGCGCTGATCTTTTTCGTTTTACATCGACAGATTTGCCGGCTATCCCGGAAAGCATTAGTGGTGTTGGGAATTACACAAACTACGGTATTCGGAATATGGTTTCGGATGGTGACTCATTATATCTGGGTATGGCAAATCCAATGAATCTGTTAACAGATCTGACTGATGACAAACCAGAGGGTGGGTGGGAGCTTTTAAAACTATCAGGGGAGCCAAGTAATCCGAACCAAATTCTCGCGATGTTGAAGCTATTTTGGCAGAATATCTACGTCAACTTATTAGCCTGCATCGATCCATCGCCGACACTTGGTAATTGGTTACTGGCAAAAGCTGCGCCGGATGAATGTTTTTTTGGGATTGGTAACCCGAGCAATAATTATAATCCTCAATTAAATAATTTGCCTATTGATTGCAGTGGCGGTGGTAAGCCAAAAGTAAACCAAGCATACATCTGGGGTCTCACCAGTGCCGGTGATAGTTTGTGGTTTGGCACTTGGGCCAATGGATTGCAGCAGGTTTTGGGAAGCATAAGTCTTGCTCTTGGAGTGGATTTTCCGCCTATTCAAACCAATTCGTGGGTCGCTGAATTTGGAGCGAGTCCACTTTCTCCGCCTCTTCCGAGCGGCTTTGGTGACTGGAGGCCGCCTCGTATTTTTGTTTATAATCCGTCGAGAGCAACTTTAACCGAAAAAATTCCGACAAATCCTGCATTGCTTAGTACAACTGCAGGAATACGATCCGCTGGGGCGGTTGGCGATGTCGTCATTTTTGGCGGCCCAACCAGTGTGCTGGGTGGAACGGGAATAAATCTCTTCGCCTTTAATGCACAAACCGGTGCTCCCATCGGATCTACTAATCTGCCGCAATACAATGACATTCGTCAGTGGTTGGTAGTAAATGGTATTCTTTACGCCGGCGTGGGGACTCCCACAGGAGGGAAGGTATTGAAATGGGTTGGCGATGTTTCTAATCCGTTCCTATTTGAAGAAGTTGGGAATCTTGGCGAAAATGCGGCTTATCTCGCTTTCCATGAAAACCGTATCTTTGTTTCTACTTGGGGAGGTCAAATATTTGGATTGACCGGGGTAAGCGGCATCTGGATGAGTCCTGAAATTCCACTCGGAGGAAACCTATCAGCCGCTGATGCCGGAAATTGGAGCAAGGTATGGGAAATTACAGATTACGAGCCCGATACAGTAACCGCCCACACAACATTAGGCGGAGCTCTCGCGTCTTTTGACGGTTATCTGTATTGGGGAACTATGCATGTTCCTGCCACCGCTGCCATAGGTCATTTCATAACTTATGGTTTGCCAGCAAGCTTGATAGAGACAGTAATACCAATAGTTGGAACATTTCGCAGCACAAGTTTATTTCGCGGACAAAATTTTGGTACACCCGGCGAAACAAAAGAAGTACTTTACGGCATGCCTGTTTTGCCAGCTTATGATCCTGTCAACGGGTGGCAGATAGTTCCTAATAAAATGGGCGATCCTCTTTACGGCATGTCTGGATTTGGCAATATTTTTAATAATTACACCTGGAGCATGGCTGTTTATGAAAACCAGCTATTTGTTGGCACTATGGACTGGAGTTATTTAGGATCTGACTTAATTCATTCCTTCGTTCAGGCAGTAATGGATAGCTTACAGTTGCATCCAGTGGATCCGGCTTTGTTGCAACAAATTCGATATTTCTTCCACAATAGGAATTGTTTTCATGGAGCGGATTTATGGCGATTCCCCTCTTCTGTTTCTCCGGCGATTCCGGAGAACATTTCCGGCGTTGGCAACTCCACGAATTACGGAATTCGCAACATGGTAGTAAATGGCGGCCTTTTTTTAGGAACGGCCAATCCGATGAATCTATTGACAGATCAAACTGATGAACTACCGGAAGGAGGATGGGAATTAATTGAATTAGCCAGGGATACTGATCATGACCGTATCCCTGACCACACTGAAAAAGGTGGTGACAGAGACGGTGATTCTGTCGTCGATTCTCTTGATTATGACCCGACCGGTTACATTTATGATGAAGACACCGGTAAAATTCTCTCAGGTGGCAAGGTTTCAGTGACGGGCCCCGGGCCTGTAACAATAGTAGAAGACGGTTCAAACGGATATTTTCAATTTTACATCACTGCTCCCGGTATATACACAATTAATTTGACATTGCCACCGCACTATGCTTGGAGCCAGACCTGTTTAGCTAAAACCGGGCCGTTTGATCCGACGGGCAAGCCAAACCCCGTTGTTTTAGGTAATGGAGAAGATGGCAATACAGGTTATCTGACCTCAAATGAGTGCACTGATTTTTACTTTGAATTTGATTTAGTTGTAACAGACCCGGTCATTATTAATAATAACTTCCCATTGCGATATACAGAACCTACTGGAATAACCTTATCCTCTTTTACCGCAGAAATAGTTCAAGCTGGCATCTTGATTAATTGGACTACAGAAACCGAGCCCAACAACGCCGGTTTCAACATTTTCCGCAGCCAGAATGAAAACGGAGAATACGTCAAAATTAATGAATCGATGATTCCAGCTCAAGGGAATGCTACCAGCGGAGTGAGCTACAGCTACACTGACAGTCCGGAAAATACCGGCACCTATTATTACAAATTGCAGGCGATCAGCTTGACTGGTGACAGCAGTTTTCACGGGCCGGTTTCGGTAACAGTAACTTCTATTGATATAAAAAAGTACGCTGTTCCGGAAAATTATTCATTATCCCAGAACTATCCTAATCCGTTCAACCCGGAAACGACGATTGAATTTGGCCTGCCTGCTCCAGGATTTGTTGAATTGTCAATTTATGATATTAATGGTAAATTAGTGCAAACCTTGATTTCGGAAGAAAAACGGGCTGGCAACTACCAGGTGAAATGGGATGCCCGGGGTGAAAATGGTGTGCGGGTGAGCAGTGGAATTTATTTTTATATAATGAAGATTAGTGATTCTGCTAAAGGTGGGACAGGCTTCAGCCAGACAAATAAAATGATTTTGATGAAATAGTTGACAGCTATTTGCAATTCTAAAAAAATTATACAATTAGCTAAACATGGTGAAGGAGACTCAAACATGAAAACGACATCCGTACAAATTCTTTCACTAATCGGAGTTTTAATTTTGGCTGCAATGTCGGCTTATGCCCAGGTCGAACAACTCCAGTGGGCAAAAAATGCCGGCGGAACATCTGATGATTGGGGTTTTAGCATTGCCTTTGATGACGACGGCAACAGCCTGGTGACGGGCTATTTCGAAGAAACCGCCACCTTTAACGCCGGCGAGCCCAATGAGACTACCCTGACCAGCGCTGGAGATAAGGACATCTTTGTCGCCAAGTATGCTCCTGACGGTTCGTTGCTGTGGGCAAAAAGAGCCGGTGGAACATCTCGTGAAAGAGGATATGGCATAGCCACCGATAACACCGGCAACTGTGTAGTGACAGGACGTTTTCAAGGGACAGCGACCTTTGGCGCAG
>JAADGR010000079.1 GCA_013152225.1 Calditrichota bacterium | reverse complement strand
GTGCACGTTTTGTTAATCTAGCCACGATCTCCGGGTGTTTGTCCGCCAAGTCGTATTTTTCAGACGGATCGACTTCGAGGTCATAAAGTTCGAATTTTTCACAATCGACCCAAATGATAAGCCCTGGTTGTTTTTGCAAAATGAAGTTTGTACTTGCCAGCCCGGATTGCGGCGAGTCTGTCCCGACGATAATAATACAAAACCTTAAAAGTTGTAAAAAAACCCACGCCGGTTCTGATGGGATAGCGGCCGGTGAGCAGGGCAGCACAGGATGGAGAACAAACGAAAAATGCAGAATAAAACTGCATCATAAAAACACCTTCCTCTGCCATCCTGTTCAGATTGGGCGTGTGGATAGTTGGATGCCCGGCGCCGTTCCAGTCACCATAACCCATGTCATCGGCAAAAATGATTTCGACGATCCATTTTTTACCTCTATATTTTAATTTTTTCATATTGCCGTTTGTTGAAATAATGATTATTTTTCTTAAAAATCGATATAGCTGATAAACAACCTTGACTTTCTTATGAGCTTTATTGAAATACTACTCATTGCTGTCGGATTGGCCATGGACGCTTTTGCGGTGTCTTTCGGCGTTGCCACCCATCGGGAATTTATTGATCCCCGCGCCATCTTTCGGCTCTCTTTTCATTTCGGCTTGTTCCAATTTTTCATGCCGATTATCGGCTGGTTCCTGGGGATCAATATTGCGCCGTTCATTGCCGCCATCGACCATTGGATTGCTTTTTTCTTACTTTTCTTCATCGGCGCAAAAATGCTTTACGGCAGTTTTCAAACGAAAGAAAAAGAGATGCAAAGCAATCCGTCTCGAGGGTGGAATCTGGTCGCGCTATCTGTTGCGACCAGTATCGATGCGCTCGCCGTGGGCCTTAGTCTCGCTGTTCTGGATATTAATATCTGGTATCCCAGCGTCATCATCGGCGTCGTAACAGCCAGTCTCTCACTCATCGGAATTCATCTGGGAACGAGGCTCAGTGAAAAATTCGGTCGGGCGTTGGAAGTTCTTGGAGGATCGATTCTCATTTTTATCGGCGCAAAAATTTTAATCACACATCTCTTTTTGCAATAGCCATTCGATATTGCTTAAAAGGCTTGCATTTCTTCGCTGTTCAATTCATTCAGCAATTTTCGCAGTTCATCCGAATTTCTCCATTTATTCAAAGTGATTACTCCCCCCTCCGGGAAAAATTGCATTTTCCGGTTTTCGTGCAAGCCAAATTCTTCAAGAAATTGCTTTACCGGCTTGCTGTTTTTTGTAAAGAACACAAAAAGTTTCGTTGTCTCTAAATGACATTCAATTTCACCTGACTCTGTCCATAAAGAAATTGTTATATCACCATTATTTTGTATCAACCAACGGTAATTTTGAAAAATGCTCCACAGGATAATAGCATCTTTGTTAAAAGCCGCATAATTGCGAACTTTGCTATTTTTGGGATTGTGATCTGTGATTGCAACGGAGATATCCCCTCCCAACCAGAAAACAACTTTATGCAGCAAGGAAAATATATTCTCAGCCGATACAGCAGCAACTATATTTTTCTCACTCTTTTCATCATATCCCTCGTCCTCCAAAACGCGAAAGCCCTCAACCGGCTTCATCGTATTCCAGGGAGAAGGAATTGCAGCTTCCGTCAGGATGAATCCTTCAATAATTCGCTTTTCAAGTATGGATTTCACATATTCATCCATGAGCGCATGATCAATTTCATATTCATTTTGAAATAGTTCCTTGCGTTCTTCCAGCTTGTATTGTAAACCAGAAGAAAACGAGACAACATTGCCCATTATCCGGCCTGCAAGAGAATTTTCCCTTGAACGCTTTTTCCGCTTCGGCAAATAAAAGCGAATGCCGGACCACTCGCCGACACTTCGCACCAGGCCGATAAGAATGATGATGCACCACACAACAAAAGGTGCTATTTCCCAGTTAATCATAGTTTCTCAATAATAAATAAAAACACGTTTTAACAGAATAACAACTTTTTCAATTTAATGCAATATCTATTTCAATAACTGTTGCAATTTCAAAGCAGAACACCTGAAATGGAATATAAATGTTGAGAATGTCGTTTTAAATTGATACTTTTTCTTGCTGATAAAATCAATCTCAATTAATTTTCAAAGTCGAGGTAAATAATGAAATTAATAAAAAATATATTCTTATCCTTGGAAACAATGGTTGTACTGCTTGTTGTTTTTGCCGTTTCCATTGCCACCGCCACTTTTATCGAAAATGACTTTGGTACGGAAACAGCCAAGGCTGTTGTGTATAATGCAAAATGGTTTGAACTCCTGTTAACCTTACTCGTCATCAATCTCGTGGCAAATATTTTTCGCTACAAGATGTGGAAAAAAGGAAAACGATTATCCCTTATATTTCACCTCTCATTTATTGTCATCTTTTTAGGTGCCGCGGCAACGCGATATATCGGTTATGAAGGCACAATGCATATCCGTGAAGGAAGCACATCCAATAGCATCACCTCTGCAAAAGTATATCTTCAGGTCAAAATCAGTGCTGATGGGAAAACAATCGAACATCGAAAATCTTTGATCATGTCGAGCATTTCCGGCAATTATTTTTCCGAAAGAATCAAACTTGACGGCAAAAGCGTTCGCCTGCGTTATAAAAATTTTATCCCCAATGCCGCTGAAAAAGTCGTCGCCGCTGAAAAGGGTGCTCCGCTGCTCAGAATGATGATCTCGGAAGGAAAAAGGCCGGAAAGCGCCATCCTCGGTCTGTCCGATGAATTGCGCTACCACAGTGTGGTTTTCACTTTTGGCAAAGAAAACAACGATCCGATTCCCGAGGTCAACATAAAAATAAAAAATCAGGGGCTTGTTTTTATATCCAATTCGGATGTAAACATTACGTCCATGTCCGACCAAAGTACAACAACTTTGGAGGCGGGCAAAGAACATGAATTCAATCCCCTTGTACTCTATTCGATCGGGGCAACTCATTTTGTGCTGAGAGAATACTATCCTTCCGCCACCATCAAAGCCGTTGCTGTAACAAAACATCGCGACGGTGCCGAGTCCTCTGCCCTTGTCCTGGATGTGAATGCAGGAGACGAATCGCAAGAGGTAACCCTGTTCGGCAGCCGCGGTATGCAAGGCGATCCGCAGCATATCAAACTGGCCAATATGGACATCGACCTCGCTTATGGTTCTGTTGAAATACCTCTCCCCTTTTCGCTCAAACTCGTAGATTTTCAAATCGACCGTTATCCCGGCTCCAACAGCCCGTCTTCTTATGCCAGTGAGGTTGTTCTCATAGATCAGGAAAAAGGAATCAACGAGCCGTTCCGAATTTATATGAACCACATTTTAAATCATCGCGGACTCCGGTTCTTTCAATCATCTTATGATCAGGATGAAAGAGGGACGATACTCTCCGTTTCTTATGATCCCGGGACGCCCATCACTTATATCGGTTACATTTTATTGGCCTTTGGCCTGTTGCTCAACTTTTTAAATCCGAAAAGCCGATTCAGAATTCTTGGAAAACAAGTGCGTAAAATTCAGGCGCAAAAAGCGGCATTAATGATCACCCTTCTTGCACTAACCGCTTTTGGCACAAAAGCAGACGCGCAAACCGCAACGGCACAGTCCGTCAGTATTTTAAAAAACATAAGCCTTGAACACGCCAAAAAATTCGGCGAACTGCTGATCCAGGATTCTCAGGGTCGGATAAAGCCGATGAATTCTTTTGCTCATGAGTTCATGAACAAAGTTTCGCGCAAAGGTTCGATCATGGGTTTGCACCCGGATCAGATTCTTCTCGGTATGCTGGTCAAACCAAATTTGTGGCAAAGAGTCGATATGATCCGCGTAAAACATCCCTTGCTGAAAAACATTCTCGGAATTGAAAGCGACCAAAAACGCGCCTCTTTTCTCGACTTTTTTGATCCGCACACGAATCAATACAAGTTGAAAAATCAGGTCGAAGCAGCGCAGCGGAAACAGGCATCCATGCAAAACAAATTCGACAAAGAAATCCTCCACGTGGATGAACGCGTCAGTATTTGTTATATGATTTACCTCGGCCATCTTTTGCGCATTTTCCCCAAACCGGATGATCCCAACCATACCTGGTACAGTTTCGTCAATCTGAAGAAAGACTTTCCTGAGAATGAAGCGACGTACGTCACCACCCTGATGCAGAATTATTTACGCGCCGTAAACCGTGCAATGACCGACAATAACTGGACTGCTGCGGACGAGGCTTTGCAAAAGATCAAAGCCTATCAAACGACGACGGGCGCTGCCGTCATTCTGTCGCCGTCAAAAATCAAGGCAGAAATCTTTTTCAACGAAGGTCATATTTTCGGCCGGCTTACGCTGGTCTATCTTTTGATGGGCTTTGTACTGCTCATTCTCGCATTTATTAAAATTTTCTTTGCCAAAGCGAACGTCCGCTTATTGACCAGGATTTTAGCCGGCATTCTTTTCATTGGCTTTTTGGTTCACATCGTCGGTTTGGCTTTGCGCTGGTATGTCTCAGGACACGCTCCCTGGAGCAATGGCTATGAATCCATGATCTACATTGCCTGGGCAACGATTTTAGCCGGTTTTCTTTTTTCCAAAAACGAACCCATGCCGTTGGCGGCCACCAGCATACTGGCAGGCCTGACGCTTTTCGTCGCGCACCTGAGCTGGCTCGATCCGCAGATCACCAACCTCGTCCCTGTGCTCAAATCGTACTGGCTTACAATTCACGTGTCCATGATCACCGCCAGCTATGGTTTTCTGGGACTGGGTTCGCTGCTGGCCTTCATTACGCTGCTGCTGTTTGCCTTCAAAACCAAAAAGAATGCAGCGCGGGTGGAATTATCCATAAGAGAACTTTCGCTGATCAACGAACAAACCTTAATCATCGGCCTGGTGATGCTCACCATCGGCAATTTTCTCGGCGCAGTGTGGGCGAACGAAAGCTGGGGAAGATACTGGGGCTGGGACCCGAAAGAAACCTGGGCGCTGGTGACCATTCTGGTTTATGCCGTGGTCATCCACCTTCACATGATCCCGAAATTGAAAAGCCTTTATGTGTTCAATATCGCTGCGCTCGTTTCTTTCTGTTCGGTCATCATGACTTATTTTGGTGTGAATTATTATTTATCCGGACTGCACTCTTATGCCCAGGGCGGTTCCGTGCCCATACCTGCCTTTGTTTATTATACCGTGGCCACCATGGCGCTGGTGATTCTCGTTGCCTTTCGTGGACGGAGAATGCAAACGCAACTTGAGGCATAGCAGCCCTCTCCTAAAACCCCGGGGGATGTCGCGTTCTCTGCGACTCCGGGTGTTTGAAAACCGGTAACAGTTCTCTACGTCCCAAGCTCCTGCTTGGGACGTAAAAAACTTGAGAAGCTCTGCTTCTCCACAACACAACGAAGCAGAGCTTCCCGAGCTTCTCCATTCCCAAACAGGAGTTTGGGAATGAGAGAAAAATGGTTTTGAAGAATGGCCGATAGAGATAATATAAAACAGAGGAAACCCAAATGAAAAGAATTGCTTTTTTTCTTTTTGCACTTTTGGTCATTATTTCCTGCAACCGGCAGGAAAAAGAACCGGCGCAAACGACCGGCAATAATACAATCAAACCGCTGCCGCAGGAAAAACATCTGGCAAACTTAAAAATGCTGACGGACATTGGCGAAAATGCCGAAGCCTATTTCAGTTTTAATGAGAATAAATTAATTTTCCAGTCCACGCATCCTCCATACAAATGCGACCAGATTTTCACCATGAACATCGACGGCTCAGATAAAAAGCTTGTCAGCACCGGCAAAGGACGAACCACATGCTCCTATTTTCTTCCGGGTGATAAAAAGATCATTTACGCTTCCACCCATGCAGCAGGTCCGAACTGCCCACCCAAGCCGGATCTTTCCAAAGGATATGTGTGGAAAGTTTACAAAACGTATGATTTGTATCAGGCCAACAGCGACGGCTCTGATCCGCAGCCCTTCATTCCTGCACCGGGATATGACGCCGAAGCAACGATTTCTCCTAAAGGCGATAAAATCGTCTTTACTTCCCAGCGCAACGGCGACCTGGACATTTTCACCGTAAACCTCGACGGCTCCGACCTGCAACAATTGACGCACGAATTGGGCTATGACGGCGGCCCCTTCTTCTCCTGGGACGGCACAAAAATCGTTTATCGCTCCTATCATCCGAATACGCCGGAAGAAATAAAACGATACAAAGATTTACTCGCAAAAGAACTTATCGAGCCATCCAACTTTCAGATCATGGTCATGGATGCCGACGGCGGCAACAAGCGCCAAATAACACACAACGAATTTGCCAACTTTGCGCCGTTTTACTTTCCCGACAACAAGCGCATTATTTTCTGTTCAAACATCGGCAGCACCGACCCCAGACGCCCGGATTTTAATTTATGGATGATTAACGAAGACGGCACCGGCCTGGAGCAGATTACTTTTTTTAACGCGTTCGACGGCTTTCCCATGTTCACCCACGACGGCAAAAAGCTGGCCTTTTCCTCAAATCGCTTCAACAAAAACCCCCACGACACCAATGTTTTCATTGCGGATTGGGTGGATTAGTTCGGTTTCCGCTTATGGCTTGCTGCAGCGACACAACCTCCCGCATCGTGGTTCGCCTGAACCTCGATGAAGTTTTGCTCGACTATGATTATTCTAAAATCACCTGTGGCCGGGAAATCAACGGCAACAGCCGGTTAAAAAAATACTTTACCGGAAAGCCGATTAAAAGCATTGTTGCGGCCTCTTTTTCACAGATCGGGGCCGCACTGCGTTTTGACGAGGACGAACAATTCCTGGCCTGGCTGGAATGGGACGCCCTGCAAAACGCTATCCTTCAATACACGGGAATAGAATCGGAGGGATATTCCGACCGATACAAATTGGCCGCCATTATTCACGAAAAGGATTTCATCGAAATCCGGCAAATCATTTTACCGCTTGCGGCAAGTGCAATAAATCGTGTCACCCTTACACAAAAATGACCCTGAAACCCCGGATGTCGCGCTCTCCGCAACTCCGGGTGTTGTCATTACGTTTACCAAACCTCCAAAGGTTTGGTAAACGTTGAAAAGGAAAGTCAGGTATCACATTTTCCCCCAAAAAAACCCTTGCTTTTCTCCCGACAAATCGTTTTATTGAACAAACAAGTTACCTTTATAGTTTAGCCACTTTTTCACTTCCCTCAACTCCGAATCATTAAAATGGGGATTTTCTTGAGCAAGGACGGAGTAAAATCTTTTTCCATCCAAAAAACCAAACTCCCTGACCAGGTGCGCCGGGTTCTCAGGACAAGACTCTACAGTATAAGGACTGAGGAAGCGTATGTATGCAAAGACAAGATAGCAAATGCGGATAATGGACGTTATGCGGAGTCCCATAATTCCCATGAACATGATAATGATAATGATAAGATTCCCGAGACCGGCAGTTTTTTTGAGCAAG
>JAADGR010000055.1 GCA_013152225.1 Calditrichota bacterium | reverse complement strand
GCTTTGCAAAAGATACTCCATAACTGCCTGTGGAGTATGAGATTGCTTCGCTCCACTCCGTTTCGCTCGCAATGACATGGTTAAAAAGTATTGTTACAAACTAATCCTCAAGTATATCTCTGATTTGTTTTATTTATCATTCCCGGGCGGGCCTTCTCATAAACGACAAATTCGTAAAAAGTCGAAAAGCATGTCATCGCGAGGAGCGGAGTGACAGTTTACCCCGAATTATCGGGGAAGCGATCTTTATAAAACAGCACGTTAGTCGATATCCAGATTGCTTCGCTTCGCTCGCAATGAAATTTTCTGACTTTTTACGGACGACTCATAAATAGAATCTTTACGGTATGAAATGCTGTCTGGTTTTTCTTTATTTATTTGGAATTTATGCTTCAAGTTTTTGATTAGTAATTAAAAGGTTTTTTTGCAGTTCAGTGAAATGATAGTCATGCGAAAGAAATGAAAAACAAAATCAAAAAGGATGCCCCATCTAATAAGCACTATGAATGGTTTTTGCTCGCAGGCTTTTTCTCCTTTGTGCTCGCCATCATGCTTAAACACGAAATGTGGCGTGATGAATTGCAGGCGTGGATGCTGGCGAAGGCGAGTCACTCTCTGCCGCAACTTTTTCACATCATGCAATTTGAAAGGCATCCGCGCTTGTGGCATTCCTGCCTCTTTGTAATCAGCCGTTTTACGGGCGATCCAAGGGCAATGCAGGTTTTTCATTTATCGATTGCTGTGACAACAATTTTTGTTTTCCTTAAATATTCTCCATTTTCGAAATGGATTAAAGCTCTTTTCGTTTTCGGCTATTTCCCGCTTTATGAATACGCTGTCATCAGCAGGAATTATGCATTCGGCATTTTATTTGTCGTGATTTTTATGGCACTTTATCCACGGAGGAAGCAGCATTATTTTCTGTTGGCCATTGTACTTTTTTTGATGGCGCAAACGAATGCTTTCGGATTACTGTTCTCAATCTGTTTTGCCGTTATCCTCATCGCGGAGCCGCTTTTTGACGGGACTTTTTCCATGCTTACGGTGCGCAACAGATGGCTCATCATCCCGGCTATTATTGTTTTCATCCTGGCCGTTTTCTTTTCTTTGCTGCAAATTAAAAGTCCGGCGGTCGGATTAAATACGTTGGCGGAAATCAAGTTTAAACCATTTGTTCTGGCGCTTTCTTTTGAAACAATATGGAAAAGTTATGTGCCCATTTCAGATTTTTCATCTCATTTTTGGAATACGAATTTAATCGGCTCCGGCGTTGTGCGTTCTTTCCTTTCACTTGTTTTGCTGGCAGGTGCAGTTGCGATGTTTTTGAAAAAGCCGATGGTTCTTTTTTTCTACGTCATCGGGACGCTCGGCGCGTTGGCCATTATATATCAATACCATGTTTTTAAATACGTTCGTCATTTCGGACATTTGTTCATTTTCTTCATTGTCGCTTTATGGCTGTCGTATTCCTGGCCCGAGAGAAAACTTAAATCGCGGCTATTGCAGCGTCTTGCGGATTTTGGAACCCGAATTTACAAGCCGTTTGTCGTTATTATCCTTCTCCTGCAAGTTGTTGCCGGACTATCCGCCGGTGCATTGGACTGGATGCATCCCTTCTCCGCCAGTCGGCAAACAGCCCGATATATCAGGCAGCGAAATTTGAACGGTTTGTCTATGGTTGGTGATTTGGCTGAACCTGCGTCGGCGGTGTGCGGGTATTTGGGTGGTAAAATGTATTATCCGCGGCGAAAACAATACGGCTCGTATATTATTTACAATGAGCCGGATAAAAATATACGAACCCGGCAGGTTATGCAAAAAGCGCTCAGCATTTCCAAACAACGGAAAGAGGACATCCTGCTGGTTTTAAACTGGAAGCCTCACGAAGGTGAGTATCCGCTGAAAAAATTGGGGGATTTTACCCAAAGCATTGTCAAAGATGAACAGTTTCATCTTTACCTGTTGAAATATCTTTCAAGAAACTTGATTCTGCCAATAAAAAAAGGACAAAATAATTAGGGACAAAATGATTATTTTACGGGGCAAAACATGCTTAAAGACAACACCGATGATGACAATAAATTTTTGCAAAGACTGAATGCGGCCCTCTCGCCGCCTCGACTTGTCTTAATTCTTGGTCTCACCTTTGGTTTGCTTTGGTTGATTATCACACCGCCCTTTCAGGCGCCGGATGAAAATGAACATTTCCTGCGCGCTTATCAAATGTCATGCGGAAAAATAATCTCCGTTTGGAAAGGTGATGCAATAGGCGGGTATTTTTCACGACGCATTCTTGATACGGTGAATGACATAAATCCTGGCATGCCGGAACATCCCGGCGTGAAACAGGATATTCACAAGGTTTTTTCTTTTCTCAAGCATCCTCCAGGCGATGAAACAATACAATTTCGTATTTTGCCCCTGTTTGATTATACCCCGGTAGGTTATCTTCCACATATTGCCGGTTTATTGCTGGGCAAGCTTTTCCGCGCCTCCCCGCTGCTGCTTTTGTACCTGGGCCGATTGGCCAATCTCCTTTTTTGGATTGCGCTTATCTTCTTATCATTAAAAATAACCCCCGGCAAACAGACCCTTTTTCTTCTTATTGCCTTTATGCCAATGAATCTTTTTATGGCCTCGACCTTCAGTCAGGATGGTTTCATTAATTCGGTCTCGCTCCTTTATATTGCGATTGTTTTGCATCTCGCCAGACCGGAAACAAAGTTGAATAGAAACCGGCTGTTGCTCATTCTGTTTCTTTCATTGGCTATCACGCTGACAAAGTCCGTTTATATCGTTTTAACCTTCCTGTTTTTAATTATTCCAATGGAAAAATTTGCATCCGGGAAACGATACATTGCGTTTTTTGCTTTGATGGTTTTTACCAGTCTTCTATCTTACGTGATCTGGCATAACCTGATCCACGGTGTGGTTGGACAGGTCTTTTCGGTCTGTTCGCCCGAGTTGCAAACAAAGTTTATTCTTACGCATCCTCTCAAAATATTTCAGGTAACTGCGCAGACATTCTGGGCATATAAAACATTTTACATCGCTTCTCACATCGGCAAACTGGGGTGGCTGGATACACCCCTGCCTTGGTGGGTGATTATCAGCTACTTGCTTGCTTTGCTTTTTATTTCTGTTTATAACGGCAGCTATCATGTCGATCGGCGCAAGAAAATTGTTTTTGCGGGAACAATTCTTATCGGCGTTTTGGGGGTCAATTTTGCGCTTTACTTGCTTTGTACGCCGGTTGGGGCAAAGTATGTTATCGGACTGCAGGGAAGATACTATATCATTTTTGCGCCGCTTTTCTGGATGCTCTTTGATAATAAAATCGTTAAGGAAAAAGTTGGAAAAATAAAATATCTGAATTTGGCTGTCTTGTTTTTTCTTATCGTCATTTTAACGACAACGACCGTCACTCTCTTGCAAAGGTACTACGCACTTTAGTACTTTTCGAACAATCGCCCCCAGGGGCTATTCTTCCTAAAATCCGCTTGCCGTTTTTTTCCAAAAAACGGCCACCAGATAAAGTCATGGTAAAAGTAGGAGCCGAATACGAAAAGATAAACCAGGGGAGTGTGGAAAAACAGTTTTTGCAGAAATTTGAGCGGCCCGAACCAAAGCATGTCGCCGACAAGACTGGCGGCATTGTCGCCGACGGAATAGTGCAAATTGACGGAAGAAATATCATCACCGACAATTTCAATCTCATCCATGACGCCGGTGCCGAGACCGCGTTCCGTTGCCAGGCGGATATATTTCAGGCTCATCGGATCGAATCCCATTATTTTTGCGGAAACGGCATCTATGGCAACCTGGTCGGAGCCGGCGAGGATGTAGTGGGTGTCATGCGGCGTCATCGTTCGCGGCCCGGGGCCTGAGCCGGAAACCGTGCCGTCCATGACCGCAAACACACCGCTGTGAATTTCCTGCTGAATGGCCAAAAGATCGACCAGTGTCTCATGAATAACGGAATGGGTATAATGCCTTTTGCTGTTCAAAAGCCCGCCAAAGGCGTTCTTCATTGCGCCGGTTGTCGTCGTGTAAATATGCGTTTTCATCGTCGGCAGGTGAATGATGTTTTTATCCAAAAAATATTCCGGAATATAAATGCCGTGGGGAAACATTTTATTCAGCACCAGCATTTCTGCCCGGGGTTCATATTTTATCCAGCGAATTTGCTTTTTGTCGAAATTCTCAAACTCCGTCACGCGGTATTTTTTGTAGATGGGTGCAAGTTTGTTCAGTTCCTGCCCCTTTTGTGAATTTGTTACAACCGTGTCATTGTGAACAGTAGAGATTTCGTTAAAGCCGTTTTTGTTTAAAGCCTGTATCGTTCCTTCAAGCTGCCAGGGCGTGGTGTTGGCGCTGAGGTAGGGGAGATGCCAGGAAATATTATCTTTTAGAATCGTCGTTTTATTTTTATCAAGATGCTCCCCGATTCCGGCCATCTTGCACAGGCGAACAATGTCCTCCAATACGTTTTGGGGATTTGTTTTTAAAACGGCAACAATTGATTTTGACATGGGTTGAACCTGTATTTGAGATAATCTCTTGTCGGGTTAAAGTGTATTGCCTGCAAAGTATGAGATTGCTTCGCTCCACTCCGTTTCGCTCGCAATGACATAACTAAAAAGACATTATTACAAGTGAACCCTTAATAGTAAATAATTGCAACAACGGTGACGGCATACAAAACGATGTTGACAATCATAGGCAAATCGTGGATTAAAACATTTTCCGGGGACTCGCCCAGTTTTTCATTCTGCACAAGAAAAAGATAGCGAAACAAACCGTAAATTACAAACGGTAAAGTAAAGACGAGATTACGTGTTCCAAATTTGGTTACCGTCTCGGGGTCGAGGGTGTAAAGAGCATACGCCATCAGACATGCGGCGGTGACGATATTGATCATTTGTCCGAGGAATGCCGGGCTGTAAAGAGCCAGCGTTTTTCTGCTCTGGGATGCATTCTCTCCAACGGCTGTTATTTCAGCATACCGTTTGTTTAGTGTAAGAAAAAGAGCGAGAAAGATGGTGCAGATGATGAGCCAGGAAGAAATGATTTCATTGATAGCAACCGTACCGCCGATGGTTCGCAGCATGAATCCGGTCGAGATAACAATGACGTCGATAATAATCAACTTTTTAAGATAAACGGAATAAATTATTGTAAGAAAAGAGTAGGCCAGGACAATGACCGCAAAAGTTGCATTGATTTGATAGCTGAAAAAGAGACCCAACAGAAAAAGGGCTACCGCGCCTGTAATCGCTGTGGACGTTGAGATTTCTCCGGCGGCGATGGGACGAAACTTTTTTAGCGGATGCAGGGCATCTTTTTTTCGATCGAGAACGTCATTCACAAGATAGCCTGCGCTGGAGACAAGGCAGAAATAGATAAAGGCCAGCAAGGCCGCTTTTATTTTTTGCAGATCAAAAATATCTTGCGCAAAAAATAATCCGGCAAAGACAATGACGTTTTTGCTCCATTGTTTGGGGCGGAGGGAAATGATAAATGATTTGAATGTATTGTTGGGCAAAAGGGTGCACCATTAATTTTAAAAGTAAAAGGTGTCTGGGAACGGAGAACGGAAACCGGAGGCCGGAGACCGAAAAATTAAGTCCGCAGGTTACAGAGAAATGATGATTCCTCGAAACCTGCGCAAGTTGCAAATCAAAATAAGTAAATCATGTATCCGCTCAATAAATGAGGGTAAATACCTTTTCAATTTCATATATTTTTTTTCAGGAGTGCAATCCCTTTATGGATTGCAGAATTATGCAACGCATGAAGGCGTTGCACTCCTATAATTACCATTAAATATTGAGCGGATACTAAATCATTTTAATAATAAAAGCTTTTTCGTAAAGACCTTGTCTCCGGCTGTCAATCTGTAGTAATAAATGCCGGATGGAACGGTGGCACCGTTTTCTGCTGTGGCGGTCCAGACGACTTTGTGAACTCCGGCACGTACGGTTTCATTGACCAGGGTGCGAATAATCTGTCCTGAAAGATTATAGATGACCAGCCGGACCTGTTGCGATTGCGGCAATTCAAAAGTAATTGTCGTTGTCGGGTTGAACGGGTTCGGATAGTTTTGTGCCAGGCTGAGCTTGTCCGGCAGCGCCAGGGCTGCGGACACCGGGCCGTGCTCCGTTATGGCACCGCTGCGATCGACATCCTGCAGCTTGTAATAATATGTCACTCCGGCCTGGGCGTTTTCATCTACAAAATGATAACTGCCGTCCGAGCGCGGCGGAAGAATCGTTGCATTGATTCGTTTGTAAGCACCATTCGTCTTTTCGCTTCGCAAAACATTGAAACCGACATTGCTGTTTTCCGATCGCGTCTGCCAGTCCAGTTGAATTCCGCCAACGCCGGGCGCTGCCTGGAAATTGCTCAGTTCGACCGATGTCGGCACCAGTTTGATGTGCCAGCGAACTGTTATGTCGCACACCGCATTAGATACTGTCACGGCAACATATCCACTATCGCCGCCGAATAAACCGGCGGTAAGCTGCAAATCGCGGAGGATACGCTCATGAATGCCCAGTTCTCCAGCATTTGTTTTCCACGAGTATTTCAAATCCTCCCCAAGTGGATCACTCGCGATAACCGTAAATGTGACGGTCGTGTCTGGCGGATATTCTCGAGTTGTGTCTCCCGGCACTGTAGCGGTAATTATCGGACATTGACCACCAGCAGGATAGACAGTTACGTTCACTGTGTCGCTGTCCGCAGCGGCATAATCATCCGTGGCAATGAAGATAATCGGGTATGGTTCTGTTCGCGATTCACTTGGTGTCCAGGAAAATTCCGCAGGAGAAACGGTCGTATTAAATACAGCACCCTGCGGCAAGTTTATCACACTGAAAGTCACCGTATCCCCATCGGCGTCTGTTGCGCTTATCTGCATCGTCAATGGTTTGCCGACAGTTGTGGTCGTGTCATGCGGAATATGCGACAAAACCGGAGCGTGATTAATGACGGTTGCGGAAAATGTTACCGAGTCTCCCGCTGCATCGAACGGCTTGACACTGACTTTTTGCGTGGAACCGATTCCAAGTATCCACGTGGCCGAGGCCATTCCGTCCTCGTTTGTGGAAACGGGCTGTGACTCGACGATACTGCCTCCACCCTCGGCGATAGTGAAAGCAATGTACTCGTCTGAAAGATTCCTGGAGAAAGCGTCAAGTGCGCGCACCGTAAGCGTATCTTTTTGCAGCGGTCGTTTGATTAACCCGTCTTCGCTCATTTTGACCAGTTGAATTGTCCTCTCAGTTTGTATGATGAAACTGAAATTTACTATCTTGCCTATTTCAGTTGCATTCGCCCGCACAATATGTAAACCGGTTGTATTGTCCGCTTTGAACAGTGCGTAGGCATGGCCTTTTGCATCGGTAAGCACTGATGTCGATGTGACGAATTCCCCGCCACCCTGAAAGAGTGAGAACCTGACCTTTTCGCTTATCAGCGGATTTCCGTT
>JAADGR010000456.1 GCA_013152225.1 Calditrichota bacterium | reverse complement strand
ATTGGCTCCGGTGATCTCTCACACCACGTTGATGTAAAAGCCAAAGATGAAATCGCATTCCTTGTCGATTCATTTAACAATATGGCAAGCCAACTCAAAACGAGCCGCGAGAACTTGCAGCGCGCCGAGCGAGCAGCAGCCTGGCGGGATGTTGCGCAACAGGTTTCCCACGAAATTAAAAATCCACTAACGCCAATTCAATTTTCCCTCTATCGTCTCAAATCGACTCTTTCCAAAAAGCAATTAGAAAACACCGATATTAAAGAATCCTTTCGCATCATTGAAGATGAAATTAATTCTATGCGTAGAATTGCTACAGAGTTCTCCGATTTTGCCAGGATGCCGCATCTGGAACTAAAGCCTGAAAATATACGCGAAATTATCGTCAGTTCTGCCAGGCTTTTTGAAGGAGAAATTCACAAAGTTACGATCAATTTAAATCTGGATGATGACGTCCCTCTCATTCAGTTGGATAAAGAACAGTTTCGCCGGGTGATGCATAACCTGCTCAAAAATGCAATGGAGGCGTCCAATCCGGGTGACCGAGTCGACGTGAATCTCGTTAATACAGGGAAAGAAAAACCGCAAGTCCGGATCGAAATCATCGACCATGGATGCGGCATGGATGATGAAATTCTTGCTAAAGCATTTCGACCTTATTTTACGACAAAGGAAAAAGGATCAGGGTTGGGGCTTTTTATTGTCAATCGAATTATTACCGACCATGGTGGGGAACTGAATGTGAAAAGTGAGAAGAACAAGGGGAGCACCGTCATTATTTCTCTTTAATCCTTTTGCTGAAAAAAATGGGAAACCCCGATGTTAATAGTCATGTTGCCTCACTATTGTTGAATAACACCGGGGTCTCACGCGTTGAAAGTTCATGGTGCCCAAAGCTGCTTTTCTAAAATGTTGCACATATTTTCAAAAATGCTCTCCGGAAGAGTTGCTCAAAAAGATGCTGCTTTGCGAATGGGTACTGGTGACAGGGCTGTACAGGCTGCACCGCCGTTTCGTTTGGCGCAACAATTCCAGGCGATACAGCGAAAACTGCAAATAGGAACATGGTGCTCAGTGTTTTGAATGTGTGAATATGTGTCGAGCTTTGCCCAGCCATTTGATTCCGGGTTTTCTGCTTTTAGCTCCCGGGCAATGATATTTGTGTTGACCATCCTCACAATATCTTCCGAAGCATTGCCATCAGCGGAAAGAAACAGATCCGGTCGCAAATTTCTGATTGCTGTTCGAATATTTTTATCAAACCGAATTTGTCCCCAATAATCCAAATGAACATTGAGCAAATCTTTTGCTGCCAGACGCAATGCCTGAACTTCATGCCGGGAATCTGTTTCCTCAACCGCATTCAGGACGACCTTTGGCCGAAAAGCGTCAATTTGTTTCCCGATCAATAGCTTAAGGGTATTTGGAAATCGGCTCATTTGACGAAGAATATCCTTCATCGGCTGCACCACGGAACCGTTTCCTATATGCCCGACTTGTTCCAGCAGGTCCATAATTTCCGGCCAGTTGCGAAATGTTCGTTGCAACTTTCTCAAGAGCGCCACTCGTGTAAATCCGTAAGCGTCATGGATAGATAATGTATCATTATTTGCAACGATAATTCCGTCGTCGGCGTCGAGAAACAAATCTGCTGTATTATAATCATTGCCGGCGCCGAGGTCCAGAATGACATAATCTGCATGAATCTTGTGAATGCTGCGCAAGAGTTTTTGTTTTTCCCAATATTTAAAGTGGGCTGCACCAGGCAGCCCAGGTGTGCCCGCAACAAGAAACAGGTTGCGGAAAAACGTTTGTTGCACTATCTCATTCAGGTCATACGTCTTTCGTTGGAAATATTGATGAAGCGTCTTATTCAGGTTAATTGTTCCCAAATAACCGTGTAAATTTGCCCCGGAAAAATCGGCATCAAGGAGTACTGTTTTTTTGTTCATGCTTGCGAGACAAATGCCTAACATTGAAGCAACAACCGATTTTCCGACGCCACCTTTTCCACCGCCGACTGCGATGATTCGGGGTTTGTTTTCCAACAATTTTTTCCGTATGCCTGGCTGCATATTACCTTGTTGAGTTAAAAATCGCTCTTGCATTTTATTCCTCTTTGTAAATCAAAGATGCTGTTCAAAGTGTAATCGTCTAATCATGCTCTACTAAAACGCTTCTGACCCTGCTTTAGCAAAGGATGGGCCAAAGTTAGCAAAAAAGTTTCTTGGCATAAGTCATATTGATTCTAATAGAGTTGTGTAATGATTACCACAGGGATCGCTTGAGCAGAAACACACACGACGAAAAATTTGCCAGAATTGTAATACGAAAAAAGAATCAAACTCATTCTTTCTGACTCATATATCATAATATCACCGTCAATACCTTGACTATGGAAACAATTATTTTTATATTTACGATCAAGTTAACGAGCCTATGTTTAAAAGTTTGCCACGACGTGAAGCGATTTCAGCATGAAAGGAGCAAATCATGACTTTAGCAAATTTTAATCGAAGACAGTTTTTAAAGCTTTTGGGTGTTGGCGCAGCAAGTTCGGCGCTGCCAGTCTGGGGGTATTCCAAGTCTGATAAAATGCCCAATATCATCATTGT
Source organism: Calditrichota bacterium (assembly GCA_013152225.1). Classification (GTDB taxonomy): domain Bacteria; phylum Zhuqueibacterota; class Zhuqueibacteria; order Residuimicrobiales; family Krinioviventaceae; genus Hydrothermomicrobium. Next base: position 4,925 of record JAADGR010000456.1, on the reverse strand, counting down.
TTTCACAGACGATCAGGGCTATGCCGATGTTGGGACTTTTGGCGCGGTGGGTTTTAAAACGCCCAATCTTGATCGTATGGCCAGGGAAGGTATGCGATTTACCAATTTTCACGTTGCCCAGCCGGTATGCAGCGCGTCGCGAGCATCCCTTTTAACAGGATGTTATTGTAACAGGATCGGCATCACCGGTGCTCTTGGGCCGAGGAGCAAGATCGGTATCAGTGATGATGAAATGACATTGGCGCAATTAGTGAAGCAAAAGAACTATGCTACGGCAATTTTTGGCAAATGGCATTTGGGGTATCAGAAAAAGTTCCTGCCCACACGACACGGATTTGACGAATTTTTTGGGCTTCCTTATTCTCATGACATGTGGCCTCATCATCCCGAGCACCCGGAGAGTTACCCTGATTTGCCGTTGATTGAAGATGAGAAAATAATCGCCTACAACCCGGACATAACCAAGCTGACGACCTGGTACACTGAACATGCCGTTCAATTTATCGAAAAAAACAAAAACCATCCCTTCTTTCTTTATGTTGCTCATAACATGCCGCATGTACCCCTCGGGGTTTCGGATAAATTCAAAGGCAAATCGAAAAGAGGACTCTACGGCGATGTTATTATGGAAATCGACTGGTCTGTTGGTCAAATCATGGAAGCCGTTCAGCGCAACGGGTTGGATGATAATACGCTCATCATTTTCACTTCGGATAACGGGCCGTGGTTGAGCTATGGTGATCATGCCGGCAGCGCAAAACCATTGCGTGAGGGAAAAGGAACGACCTGGGACGGCGGCCAACGTGAGCCGTGCATCATGCGTTGGCCGGGAAAGATTCCCGCGAATGCAGTTTGTAAAGAACCGCTGATGACCATAGATATTTTTCCGACAATTGCCGGGCTCATTGGCGCCAGGCTCCCCGATCATAAAATTGACGGCCTCGACATCTGGCCGATAATGAGCGGGAAGAAAGATGCAAAATCTCCGCACGATGCGCTTTATTTTTACTGGAACAATGATCTCCAGGCAGTGATCCGCGGCAAATGGAAAATGCATTTTCCACATAATTATCGAACGCTCAACGGTCGTCCCGGTGGAACCGGTGGTATGCCGGTCAAGTATGAACAAGCTCATACGGATTTGGTTTTATACAATCTGGACAAAGACATTGGCGAGCAGCATGATGTTTCCGCCGAGCATCCTGATATTGTGAAAAGGCTGACCAAGATGGGGAAAAAGTTCGATAAGGAATTAAAGAAAACAAAACGACCGCCGGGAAGGGTTTGATCGTTTATGAGTAAACAAGATATTTTAAAATAGATTAACAATGATTCGCATTAACCAAAATATTGAAATCGACGAAAGCGAAATCAAATTTGATTTCATACGTTCCTCAGGTCCGGGCGGGCAAAACGTCAACAAAGTAGCAACCGCCGCTCAGCTTCGTTTCAATGTGCAGAGTTCCACCTCGTTGCCGGAAAATGTACGAGAGCGTTTGATCAAGATTGCAGGAAAACGACTCACTGTGAGCGGCGATTTGATTATCACCGCGCGGCGTTTCAGGACCCAGGAGCGCAACCGCAAAGATGCACTGGAAAGATTAATAAAAATCATTCAGGATGCGGCCATCGATCCCCCGATTCGCAAAAAACTAAAACCCTCTGCAACAGCGAAAAGGAAAAGGATTGAGGAAAAACGACGCCAGAGTAAAAAAAAACAGCACCGTCGGTTTTTGCCTGAAATCGAGGAGTCTTGACAGCAAGTGCCGATCTCAATAAAGCAGTGGAATGGGTGGCGCAAAACAAACGTCCGCTTTTTATGGGCGAATTTGGCGCTTAAACGATGTTGTGGCTTGTCATTTCTTCCCGGACCTTCATCTTTGCAAGCCTGGGTACCAGCTTGAAAGTATAACCCCCTATGCAAAAAATAGCCTGGCTAAGTGATATTCATTTGAATTTTTTGACTCGGCAAGAGTTGGAACAATTCACGCAAAAGCTTTCCGGTTTTGATGCAGATTCGTTTCTTATCGGTGGAGATATTGGTGAGGGACCGTCCGTATCGGAGTATCTCTCATACCTGGAGTCCCAGTTGAAACGGCCGATCTTTTTTGTCCTGGGAAATCACGATTTTTATCATAGTTCCTTCAAGCAAGTCTATGTTGAAATTTACAAACTCGTTGCCAACTCGAAATATTTGAAATGGCTTCCCAAAGTGGGGATTGTCGAATTATCATCCAATACGTGTTTAATTGGCCATGGCTGCTGGGGGGACGGTCGGTATGGAGATTTTTTTAATTCAAAGCTGGAAGTCATGGACACCTGGCTCATCAAAGATTTTGCGCACATGGACAAGACCAGGCTTTCCCATAAATTACATGAACTGGGAGATGAAGCCGGAGGATTTTTCCAGTTTCATTTTTTGGAAGCCCTGCAGCATTACAAAAAAGTTCTAGTTCTTACGCACGTGTCCCCCTTTATAGAATCGGCCTGGTATCGCGGACATACGAGTGATGACGATGCCCTTCCCTATTTTGCCTGCAAAGCTGCAGGGGATGTTTTCCGGAAAATTACGCGCGATTATCCTGATCGCAACATCACACTGCTGTGCGGGCACACCCACAGCCCTGGTGAGGTTCATATTTATGATAATCTGCTCGTTAAAACAGCGGGGGCTAAATATGGGAAACCGGAAGTGCAGGAAATTTTAGTTGTGAAAAATAAAAATAATGGTTAACTTTTGTAAGAAAAATATTTCCTCTATTCAGAAAAAATATGAGCAGCAGGTCTTTAAAAATTGTAGCTATTTTATCGCTACTCAGCATTATCTTCCTAAATTATAATGCTTTCGCTAACGGGCATTTTCATATTGACCCGGACAGCCATATTATTTATTATCATGCTCACCCTTTTCATCATAATAAAAACAATACTCTGCCTATCAGCAAAGAGCACCACACCAGGCTTCAACTCCTTATCTACAATCTCATTACCCGTTTTTCTGTTTTGCTCACTGTTGTATTATTATTCTTCAATGCTTTGTTATGCTTTAAAGAACGGCTTACAATTTTACATGAGCATATCTCCGTAACTTATCTTGTAATCTTTTTCCCCAGCCGCAGAGGCCCTCCACTATTCGATTTCTAAAAATTTTATAGCACAAAAACAATCAATATAGACAACATACCACGCTGGAAGTCATTCTGCTTTGAGATGAAGAATGACAACGAGCAAGTTTTGTGCAGAAATCGTCATTTTGGAGGTAAAACTGATATGCAAGGAATTTCAAAATATTGTTCTATGCCATGTTTGATTATATTCATCATAGGATTAAAGTGGAATTTGTTATTTCCGCAAGACCTGCAATTCCAGGAAGATAAAAACTCTTTTGCAGAACAGAACGCGCAATCTTTGCCTGACTTGGGAAAGAGGAAAAAGCTGAAAAAAAAACATGGCAAAATCAGAGGAAAAATTATAGATGCGAGAAGCAATGAACCGCTTCCCGGCACAAATGTCACAGTCCTGGGAAGCCGGTATGGTGCAGCGACAGATTTGAACGGACGTTACGAAATTGCCGGCATTCCCCCGGGCAAGTATCGTTTGCACGTTTCTATGATCGGCTATAAAATATTTGAAAAAGAAGTTTATGTTTCTTTGGATAAGGTGACTTTGCAAGATTTTGCTTTAGAGGAAGACGTTCTCGAAGCGGATGCCATTGTCGTAACAGCCACAGGTACGCCGCACTTTTACAAAGACACACCGATAAAAACAACCGTTATTTCCCGGAAACTTATTGAATCGAGAGCGGCAGAAAATCTGGCAGATGCATTAGCGCTTCAGACCGGGGTACGCGTTGAGACAAATTGTCAGAATTGCAATTTCACCCAAGTTCGACTTTTGGGAATGGAGGGACATTATTCACAAATCCTTATTGAAGGAGATCCCACGGTGAGCAGTCTCGCCGGTGTATATGGCCTGGAACAAATTCCCGAAGAAATGATTGAACGCATCGAAATTGTCAAGGGTGGAGGATCGGCCTTGTATGGAGGGTCTGCCGTTGCCGGTGTAATTAACATTATCACCAGACGGCCATCGGGAAATAGAATCAATCTCAGCATTCGCAATTCCGATATTCGCAACACCTTTGACCACCAAATTGGTTTGACGGTTTCCAGAGTAAACAAGGCCGGTAATTCCGGGGCTTTTATTTTTGGTTCTTTTCAACATCGATCGCCTATGGATTACGACGGAGACGGATTTAGTGAAATCGGCAAACTGGAAAACCGGTCGGCAGGACTGAACTGGTATTATCATCCGCGACAAAACAGTGAGCTTTTTGTGCAAATGCACCACATTCAGGAAAATCGTCGCGGCGGTAACAAGTTTGATCTGCCTCCTGATAAAGCCGATATTGCAGAAGCAATTCAGACGTGGAGATGGGGCGGCACTGTGAGGTGGAAACATCAACCGACTGCTCTGCTGGATTATAAAACATACTTTTCTTTTGCTTATCAAAAGCGCTCTTCTTATTACGGTAGTCACCAGGATCCCAATGCTTACGGGCGAACGACCGATCCGCTCTATGTAACGGGATTTCAGTTGAATTATAAATTAGCACGCAATCTGCTGACAACAGGTGTCCAATATCAACAGGAACAATTAAATGATGTAGCTGTGGCTTACAACCGGGTTATTAGCGATCTCTATACGGATGTAGGACTTTTTCTCCAGGATAATCTTCATTTTGGCGCTGATGAGAATGCAGAAATTATTACGGGAATACGCTATGATAAACATTCCAAGATCAAAAAGAGCATTTTAAGCCCGAGATTAGGAATGAGAATAAAATTGTCAGACACCATAACACTGCGTGGAGGCTTTTCGACGGGTTTCAAAGCACCTCAGATTTTTGATGAAGACTTGCACAT
>JAADGR010000321.1 GCA_013152225.1 Calditrichota bacterium | reverse complement strand
GCCAAAGCTTCTTTTCCCCAACAAAAATCCTTCACAAAACGTACGACATGTTGAACCGAACCGTTACAACTGTCAAAGCGGCCACAAAGGAAGATTATCTCCAGTCAATAGATTACGGCAACTTGATCGGAACTTTTGACGGCATAACATTGTGGTGGACGGACGGCGTCCGAAAAATCAGCAGGGAAAGACCGGCACCGGTTTCTGCGGAAATCCTGAAAAAACCGGCAATCCATTTTTCTGCGGCAAAAAACGAATATGAACCCATGCAACTCGTTTTGCGCGCTTCTCAGGATTTGGAAAATATCAGTGCAAAGGCCGGCCCGCTTGTCAATGCTGCCGGGAAAAAACTCCCCCTCGAAGCTGTAAAAATTATGCTGGTCGATTATGTCGACATCCAGCACCCCACGGATGAAATCGGCTCAAAAGGATTTTGGCCGGACCCGCTGCCGCCGCTCAGGGGTCGGTTCTCACTCAAAAAGGGACAGAATCAGCCTCTGTGGATTTTAATTTACGTTCCTGCAAACACACAAGCCGGGGATTACACAGGTGAGATCACCTTGAAAGCAGGCACGTGGAAACATGCTGTTGCCATCAACTTGCACGTCTGGGATTTTACTTTGCCAAAGACGACCCATCTGCAATCCGCTTTTGGGTTTGCGCCGTGGTGGGTAAAACAATATCACCATCTGTCCGACAGCGACGATATCCGCCCGGTTTGGGATAAATATTTCAAAAGTTTTGCCCAACATCGAATTTCACCCTACGATCCGTTTGTCAATAATGAAATCAGAACGCACTTTGATGAAAAGACACTCACAGTAAAATGCGATTTCAGCAAGTTCGATGCAGCGGGACACAAATACCTGGATCAATTCGGATTTAATTCTTTCCGACTGCGCGTAGAAGGACTTGGAAAGGGAACATTTTATTCTCACACAGAAGGAAAAATCGGAACCATCCGACAAGGTTCACCGGAATATAAGAAGCTCATGGCCGATTATTTAACACAAATCCGCGATCACCTGAAGCAGAGAAATTGGCTGGACAAAGCATACATCTACTGGTTCGACGAGCCAAAGAAAAAAGATTATCCATTCGTCCGGGAAACCATGCGTATGCTCAAAGATGCTGCACCAGGACTAACGCGCATGCTTACCGAGCAGCCGGAGCCGGAGCTTTATGGCTTTGTAGATCTTTGGTGCCCGGTGACCAAAAACTTTGACTATAAAATCGCTCAGCAGCGAATGGCCAAAGGAGAACGGTTTTGGTGGTACATTTGCACTTCGCCCAAAGCGCCGTATTGCACGCTTTTCATCGATCACTATGCCGTTGAGTTGCGCACCTGGATTTGGCAATCGTGGAAATATGGTCTGGATGGTATTCTAATTTGGCAATCCACTTACTGGACCAGTCCGGCCGCTTATCCGAAACCGAAATGGCAAAATCCTTACAAAGACCCGATGAGTTATCGCAGCGGCTACGACACGAAATCAAGTGAAATCAGGTATTGGGGCAATGGCGACGGCAGGTTCATTTATCCACCAAAAACTGCTTTCCAAAGTAATAACAAAAATTATGACGATCCGGTGAGTTCCATCCGCTGGGAAATGCTGCGTGAAGGCATGGAAGATTATGAATACTTTTGGCTGCTGCGTCGCCTTGTGCAGAAAGCGGAAAAGAAAAGCGGGAATACGCAATTGGTGCAAAAAGCGCGTAGTCTTTTGCATGTCCCGGCACAAGTGACTTCCGGCCTGAAAGATTTCAGCACCTCACCGGAACCGCTTTTCGTGCACCGGGCAAAAATCGCGGAAATGATCGAAAGACTGAAATCATTGTAACCATTCACCTTGCCGAGAGGGGCAGCTTTATGAGTGAAAACCAATTTGAAAAACATATTCTGTGCATCGGCGCAGGATACGTCGGCGGGCCGACAATGGCCATGATCGCGGCAAAATGTCCGCAATATAAAGTGACCATCGTCGACATTAATGCTGAAAAAATCCAGGCGTGGCAAACGGATGATTTGCCGATTTACGAGCCGGAGCTTTTGGACGTTGTTAAAAAAGCGCGTGGGAGGAATCTGTTTTTCTCAACAGAAATTGATGAAAACATCAAAAAGGCGGACATCATTTTCGTTTCGGTCAACACGCCGACAAAAACTTTTGGGGAAGGAGCCGGAAAAAGTGCCGACCTTCAATATTGGGAAAAAACCGCACGAAATATTCTCGCGGCTTCAGAAACCGATAAAATTATCGTTGAAAAAAGCACGCTGCCTGTGCGCACAGCCAGCGCCATGGAACGCATTGTCAATTCCAACAACAAAGGTATCCGCTTCGATGTGGTTTCGAATCCCGAATTTCTGGCCGAAGGCACTGCCGTTGCCGATCTCGAAAAACCGGATCGGGTGCTCATCGGTTCGCAGGAAACAGCCGAGGGCAAAAAAGCCCGGCAAGAGATTGTCGATATTTACGCCAACTGGGTTCCCCGCGAACGCATCATCACCAGCAACATCTGGAGTTCGGAGCTTTCAAAGCTGGTGGCCAACGCTTTTCTGGCGCAGCGAATTTCTTCCATCAACAGCATTTCCGCCCTGTGTGAAACGACCGAGGCGGACATCAATGAAGTGGCAAACGCCATCGGTAAAGACCATCGCATTGGCAGCAATTTTCTCAATGCCAGCGTCGGCTTTGGCGGCTCCTGTTTTAAAAAGGACATCCTGAATCTGGTTTATATCTGCGAATCTTACGGTCTGACGGAAGTTGCGCGATACTGGGAAAACGTTGTTAAAATAAACGAGTACCAGGAAGACCGGTTCGTGCGAAACATCAACAAGGCACTTTTTAATACCATTGCCAATAAAAGAATCACTTTGTTCGGTTTTGCCTTTAAAGCAAATACCGGCGATACACGCGAATCTCCCGGCATTTACATCACCAAAAAGCTAATCGAAGAACATGCGCACGTCGTGATTAATGATCCGAAAGCGCTGGATAATGCCAGGAAAGACCTGGCCGGTCTGGAAGAAAATCTTGAATTCGAGATCGATCCGTACAAAGCAACCCATGATGCCCACGCTATCGCTCTCGTTACCGAGTGGGAACTTTACAAAACGCTGGATTATGAAAAAATATTTTCAGCCATGATTAAACCGGCATTTATTTTCGACGGCCGCAATATCCTCGATCATCAAAAACTTTATGAAATCGGATTCAACGTTTATCCCATTGGAAAAGCGGCGTTGACGCATTTTTAAAACGCGAGTTTTCCGATTTTTTAGTTCAATATCTAATTGCCATATTGTGAGATTATCATGAAACATCAAAGTCTATCCGGTATCGTTTTAGGAAACATCTTTTTTTTGTTTGTCATCTCTCTCTTTCTCCTGTTTGAATCAGGCTGCTACAATCAAAAAACGCTCAGACTGAAACCGGAAAACCTGACGCCCCGGAAATCGATCACCATCGAAAAAGGCAATTTAAAAGTTGTCTTTGCAGACAATTCCGCTTCCGGAGCAAACCACAAAGCCGGTTACAACGGCATTGCAGAATTGTATCACAAAGATCAGGATTCCAGTGTCTTTGTGCCTTTTTACGCCGGATTTAATTTGGAGCACATTTTCGGCGGCGACAGTCTCAACCCGCTTTTTGAGCCGCGAAAATCTCCAATGGAACTGTTTCGCATTGCAGATGATGAGGTTTTCACAATCTCCTACCGGAGGCGGAGCAAAAAACCCGGCCTGGGATTTCCAGTTTATCATTCCGAATTTCAAAACTGAACATCCTTACGTTTTTCACGCCAGAATCGTTTACAAACCATCCCAGGATGCAGAAGATTTGATGAGAGAATATCAATCCTGGAAAAATCAAATAAAGGACTTTGAATGAGAATCGTTGTTCTGGATGGACACACTTTGAATCCCGGTGATCTCGATTGGGGCGACCTCGAAAAACTCGGAGAATGCCGGATATACCATCGCACGCCGCCGGAAAAAGTGTTGCAGCGTTCACAAAATGCAGAAATCCTGTTGACCAACAAAGTCGTGCTGACGAGGGAAAGTATTGAACACCTGCCGCAGCTTAAATATATCGGTGTACTCGCCACCGGCTACAATGTTGTCGATATCGACGCGGCGAGGGATAGTAATATCCCGGTGACCAATGTGCCGGCTTACAGCACCAACTCGGTTGCACAGATGGTGTTTGCGCATTTGCTCAATCTGACTCAGCACGTAGCACAACATGCCGCCACTGTTTCCGCAGGAAAATGGAGCGCAGCAAAGGACTTTTGCTACTGGGACTATCCGCTCGTTGAACTGGCGGATTTAACATTCGGCATTGTTGGTCTCGGCAGAATCGGCACTGCCGTTGCCGGGATCGCTCACAATTTTGGTATGAAAGTCATTGCCACCACAGTCAATCATCCCCGCGTCATGCCGGATGATATTACTCTTGTCGAATTGGAAAGCCTGCTGCGCAACAGCGATGTTGTCAGCCTTCACTGCCCGCTGACCAATGAAACGCAGGGCATGATGAATGCGCGCACACTCGGCCTGATGAAAAAGAGCGCATTTTTAATTAACACCGGCCGCGGCCCGCTTATTGTTGAGCAGGACCTTGCAGACGCTTTAAACGAAGGAAAAATTGCCGGTGCGGGCCTGGATGTTTTGTGCACCGAGCCGCCGGACATAAACAATCCTCTATTGAAAGCAAGAAATTGCTTCATCACCCCGCACATTGCCTGGGCAACAAAATCGGCGCGAGCACGTTTGCTGAATGTTGTGATTGAAAATGTTCGGGCTTTTTTAAATGGAAATCCACAAAATGTCATCAACTAATCGTCTTTCTCATTCGGATTTACTGGAACTAAAGCGTTGGAATACACCGACAATTTTTAACGGATGGGAGCAGATCACCAGCCACGACATTGCCCGCGAGGGCATCAATCCGGAAGAAACGCGCGATTATATGCCGCAGATGGGGCCGATGATCGGATACGCGGTAACCGTCATCATTCAGCCGGGAAATCAAAAGCATCGACAGAAAAATCCAAATGCCTGGAGCGAATACAGAAAATATGTTGCGTCTCTTCCTGGGCCTAAAATCGTCGTTGTCCGGGATTTGGACAAACCGCAGTTTGTGGGCTCGTTTTGGGGCGAAGTGAATGCCAACATTCACAAAGCGCTGGGATGTGTCGGTACAATCACCGACGGCGCCATACGAGATATGGACGAAATGACCAACGCAGGTTTCAAAGCGCTTGCAGGCCGCCTGTGTGTCGGACACGCCTATTCGCATCCGATTGAATGGAATTGCGAGGTTGCGGTTTTCGGACAAAAGATCAAGCCCGGCCAACTCATTCATGCCGATAAGCACGGCTTTTTGGCCATTCCTCAGGAGGACGAACATAACCTGCTTGAAGCGTCCAGGTTCATGGATGCTAACGAATGCAAAACAATCATCGCAGCAGCAAGGAACAGCAGCGGCAAAACAAAGGACGAAATATTAAAATCCCTGGATGATGCATCCGTGGAATTTGATAAAAACGCCATGAACAATTTTGGAAAGAAAGGTGAGTGGTGAAAACCGGATGACGGATGACAGAAAAAGGATGAGGAGCAAAAGGAAGCAGTTTGCTTTCAAAAGACAATTAAATCCGCACCTTTTCCTGCCCTTATGAGTGTCGGCTGATCATCCGAAAGATCAATGATGGTCGATGGTTCGATGCCGCCAAAACCCGCATCCACAAATAAATCCACATTGTGGTAAAATATTTCTTCAATCTCATCGGGATCATTCAGGTAAGGCTTGTCAGGCAAATTCAGGCTTGTGCTGATAATCGGATTGCTGAACTCGAGCAGCAAATCATGACAGATTTTATTATCCGGAACACGAATCCCGACTGTCTTTCTTTTTTCCAGCAAAATCTTGGGTACAAAGCGTGAGGCTTCCAAAATGAATGTAAAGGGTCCGGGCAAAAGGGAACGCATGATTTTATAAGCCGGTGTGGAAACGTGTGCATATTGAGCGATATTCTTCAAATCAGAGCAAATAAAACTCAGGCGCATTTTTTTCTTCGCCCCTTTTATCTGGTAAATCCGCTCGACTGCTTTTTTGTTGAGCAAATTGCACCCCAGCCCGTAGACCGTGTCGGTTGGGTAAACGATTAATCCACCCTTGTTCAACACCTCCACGGCATGACGGATATACTTGCCCTGCGGATTTTGCGGATGTACTTGCAACCGGATCATTTACAACGCCTGATTTTAATATTTAAAAACTTAAAAATAGCAGTTAAACAGGACATTTGCAAGTTTTTTTATGTGGAATATGTAACACCTAATTGAAACCGTTAATTTTTTTGCGAAAAATCATGATCCTAAACGAGAAAAGGAACAAAAATGGCTTTCCTCAGAGAAAAAGACATCAAAGATTTGAAAAAGCGATTTGAATCGCTGAATAAACCGGTACGGCTGATTAATTTCACCCAGGAAATTGAATGCCGGCATTGCCGCGAAACGCGAATGCTGCTGCAGGAGGTCGCCGACATTTCCGACAAAATCACCATAGAGGTTTACGACTTTCAACTGGACAAAAAAGTTGCGGATCGATTCGCAATTGACAAAATTCCGGCCTCGGTTGTTATGGCAGATGAGGATGTCGGCATTCGCTTCTATGGCATTCCCAGCGGCTATGAATTTGCATCCCTGCTGGAGGCCATTGAAATCGTCTCCAGCGACAAATCGCCGTTAAAGGACGACACCCTCGACAAGATCAAAGCTATCAAAAAGGATGTGCACATTCAGGTGTTTGTTACCCCGACTTGTCCTTACTGTCCGGCCGCCGTTGTAATCGGACACGCCCTGGCACACGCCGGCAGCAAAATCAGAGCGGATATGATCGAAGTCACAGAGTTCCCCCACCTCGCGAACCGCTACGCCGTGATGGGCGTGCCGCGCGTGGTAATCAATGAAGACACCATTTTCGAAGGAGCAATTCCCGAACCGGCATACGTCGATAAAATTTTTGAAGCGCTGAGCAAAAGTGATTGAATGGCGTTAACGTTTTTATTGAGCGTTTATTTTGTGACAAATTCGTAAAGTCGAAAAGCATGTCATCGCGAGCAGCGGAGCAACAAACAGGTAAAACACAGTGAACATTTCCAACAAGATTCCACCCTGAATGACATCGCTGAGGGGTAAAGCCGGGTGTCGTTCAGTTTACCAAACCTGCAAAGCTTTGGTAAACGTTGAGAAGAGTCAAGTCGGGTATCACATTTCTCCCCCAAAAACCCCTTGCTTTTCTCCCGACAAATCGTTTTATTAAACCGCGCGTTCAAGTAATAAGTGCAACAATTTGTCTTTATCGTTTAGGCACTTTAGCCACTCCTAACTTTACCACTTCTTTCGCTCCGAATCATTTAAATGGGGATTTTCTTGAGCAACGATGGAGTAAAAACTTTTTCCACCCAAAAATCTAAACTCCCTGACCAGGTGCGCCTGGTTCTCAGGATAAAACATTACGGCAATGAGACTAAGCAAGCCTATATCAACTGTTTTCACAAAAATATAGA
>JAADGR010000028.1 GCA_013152225.1 Calditrichota bacterium | reverse complement strand
ATGGTCATAAACGGCAAATACTTTTCAAACCGGGATTCATATTTTTCAGGGTGCTCGTAATAATCTTGCAATGAAAAGGGGTGCGATGAATCAACCGGTGCAACCATGTCCTCTTCTTTAAAAACGACCTTGGCAAGTTGATCACTTTTCATTTTTTGAGAAACCAATTCACGAGGCGAAATCTGTTGTACCGGCAGTAAATCGTAAATTTCCTGTGCCCCTTTTGATACGTGCCCGTAACCGGCAAATCCGACAACTACCGGCGCGATGTCGGCGGGCAGTCCATTTTCGGAGATTTCTTTCCCAACCAGGGCTATATCGTTTTTCGCTTCCTCCAAGTCATGATATTTGTAGGCGGGTTTGATTTTTTCAAAAGGTGAATTTATATCCTGCTGCTTTAGCCGTTTTCCGAAAATGTGCAGCGCATCGATCATACCGGCAAGCCCCGCATAGCGTCCAAAAAAAACGAGCCTTTTGCCGTTTTCATCTTTAATACATTCATAGTCGATGAGAGTACATTTCAAATCGATCAGTCTTTGCAGCATGGGCATATTATAAGGCTGACCTTTGATGGTGTGGGAAAAGTAGAGATAGATTTTGTCTGGTCGCAACAGCAGTGTCGGAATTTCTTTGACACCCAAAATCACAGGACATGGCTCGATATCCTCAGTCACATTTGCTCCGGCGCTGAGATATTCTCTATTTGTAAACGCTCTGTTTTCCTGTGGTTGGATACAAATGCGAATATCTGATTGCTCAAGCATTTTGATGTGCCGGGGAATGATGGGAACTCGTCTCTCCCATTCGTTTTTATCCTCACGCCGAATTCCAATAATCTTTTTTTGCACTTTTCCTTCCCATAGCTCATATTTCATTTTTTCAGCAAAATGAAACCTACCAAAATTCGTTTACAATGTCAAATAATTTTTAATAGCAGATGTGACAAATATCATAAACAAATAGAAAGAAGTGCGTATAATGGCGAAGCTTTTTTCATTAAACAAGGAGAACACCATGAAAGTGAAAACGTTTTTCATCGTTATGATGGCGGGCATTTTCGTAGCGCATTCGTCTTTTGCCGGCGGTCTGTTCAGATCAACGCGAATCAGCGCAAAAGTCGGCATGATGAACCAGGCGGATGCGAGTTCATCCATTACAGCCGCGGGAACGATTAAAAATTCGTATGAAGGACAGGGCGCATTCGGATCTTTGGAAATCGGCAGGCACGTTGCCGGAGGGTTGTGGGGCGATTTATCTCTTGGCATCCATGCGCTTGAAGCGAAATCCGAGATCAATTTTTGGGGAGAAACAAACCATGCGGTTGCGATCATGCCCATCATGCTGGGATTGCGCACCTATATTTTTCATGGGCTTGATACAGGATTCCAACCCTATTTCCTGGCGGCAGGTGGTCCTGTCATCGGCATAGAAGCAACGCAAAAAGTCGGCCTTGTGACGGTGAATGAATCTCACACCGAAACGACAGTAGGAGCAGAGCTGGGTGCGGGCGTGAACATGTTATTGACGAACTGGTTTTCAATCGATGTCAGCGGCGGGTACATGTTCATGAGCGATTTTTCCACACCGTTGAACGGCACGGAAAACTTTGGCGGCTGGAATGCGTCGTTTGGGTTCAGCGTTTTCCTTGGACGGCAGTAAAAATTAAGAGTCGTAAAGGTGCGGCGTCCGTTAAATAAAAACGCGTCGCACCTGTTATTTCCTGCATTAAAAAGCCAACCGAGATGTAACTGAATACGCGTGTCATTCAGGATGAATTTTGTCGGGAAAATGCTATAATTGAAATTTTCATTATTTAATCGCCTGGTCAACAAGATTCCTTCTGAGTGACATAAAAGTTGAGTTGTCCATGTTTGGCCGACAATTTGAACAAGTCTATCGAATTGAACTTTTTTGATGTTAAAACCAATAACCTCTGTAACCGGTTACAGAGGGATATATTTATCTCTTTAAAACAATGGTGTTGTTTCTGAGCTATTAAGCAATCATTTTGTCCATCATTATTTTGTCTTTTTTTGAGTAAATACAGAATAGTTATGACCGCTTGTTGCCCACTCGATCCGTTATATATCCCTGGTTTTTCTCTTGATTTTGCCTATTAATTTGCTTAGAATTTCAAAACAGTTTTTACAAATTTTACAGGACAGAGATGAAACATATAATCATCGGCACAGCGGGGCATATCGATCACGGCAAGTCCGCGCTGGTTAAAAAACTTACGGGCTCCGATCCGGACAGATTAGCAGAAGAACAGGAACGCGGTATGACCATCGATCTGGGCTTTGCTTTTCTCACGGACAATATTGCTTTCATAGACGTTCCCGGACACGAGCGTTTTATTAAAAACATGGTCGCCGGGGTGAGCACCGTTGACCTGGCCCTGCTCGTCATCGCTGCGGATGACGGCGTGATGCCGCAAACGCGCGAGCATCTGGATATTCTTTCCCTGCTGCAGCTTTCGCACGGTGCGGTGGCTATTACCAAAACGGATATGGTGGATGAAGAATGGATTGATCTTGTTGAGGAAGACGCTAAAAACCTGCTTGCCGGTACATTTTTGCAAGACGCACCAATTTTTCGTGTCTCATCCATTACCGGCGACGGCATTGATGCACTCAAAAAGGCGCTCATTCAACTTGCAGAGAAAACGAAAAGTCGCCCCGACCGCGGCGTTTTCTGGATGCCCATCGACAGATCGTTTACGATTAAAGGATTCGGCACGGTTGTAACCGGATCGGTGCTTTCGGGAAAAGCGACTGCCGGCGACACGCTGGAAATTCTTCCGGCACAGAGAATTGTAAAAATTCGCGGCATCCAGAAACACGGGCACGCCGCGGGTGAGGCAAAGCTGGGAGATCGCGCTGCGCTTAACCTGGCAAACATCGGCAAAGATGAAATCCAGCGTGGCAACGTTTTGGCAACGGTGAACTACTTTCGCCCGACTGTTCTTTTCGACACAAAGTTACATTTGCTAAACTCGGCAAACAAGGCTCTGAAAAACCGCTCCCGCGTACGCGTGCACGTCGGTACACGGGAAATTCTGGCACGTTTAAAGATTCTCGATCAGGAAAAAATAGAGCCGGGGCAAGACGGTTATGTGCAAATTCAGTTGGAAGGAGAGGCTGTAGCCATACGCCGCGATCCGTTTGTCATTCGCCGGTACTCCCCGCCGATTACGATCGGCGGCGGCATCATCCTGGACACCAATCCCATGCGCCATCGTCGTTTCGATGACGAGTTGTTAGCGCGCCTGAAAAACATGGAACGCGAAGACCCGGGCGAACTGCTTGAGACGACACTCCTTGCACACTCGGGTGCGCATGTTACTCTGCGAGACCTTGTGCGCATCACCGGATTAAATGAAAATAAACTTGAAACCCAGTTAAATGATTTGGCGCAAAAAGATATTATCCTCCAATTTGGTGCAAAAGCCAACCCTGCATTTTATCATAAAATAAATTTCAAAATGCTGCAGGAACATATCGTAAGCGCACTGGGAATATTTCATGAAAAAGAGCCGTTACGTCCGGGAATGAACAAAGCGGAACTGAAAAATCAGGTTGGAAAGAAAACCACCCCCCGGATATTCGATCTGGCTTTGGATGAATTGATTGCAAAAGGTGAGATAAAAGAGAATATGCAATTGCTGAAACTCAAAACACACAAAATTGAACTCTCTAAAAATGACAAAAGAATTGCCGGCGAGATTATTTCCCTTTTGAACGAAAACAAGTTCGGTACGCCGTCCGAAGATGAGATGGCAAAACTAAGCGGACAATCCGTCAACGACATTCGCCGCGTGTTGGGGGCGCTGCAAGGCAAGGGTGATGTGCTGCGCATGGAAGGCGACATTTTTTTCAGCCAAGAAAGTATAAAAGAAGCGCAAGAAATGCTGCTTAACTTTGCCGAAACAAGTGAGGAAATCACTGTCAGTCAATTCCGTGAAAAACTCGGCACAACGCGCAAGTATGCCATGGCCCTGCTCGGCTACTTTGATCAAACCGGCGTGACGGAACGGGTTGCGGATGTGAGGGTAATAAACAAGAAATTAATCGAAGGATTAAATTTTTAGCTTTTTAAAAATAGCAAAACAGCAGTTAAAAATATTGACAAAATGCCTCATTATTGGTACATTTACCTATGCTTAATCAATTTCGACTAAATGTTGTTTTTTATAAAACCACATCGAAAAATGAGCCGGTGAGAGAATGGCTTCAAAGTCTAACTCGCAATGAGAAAAAAATAATTGGTGAAGACATAAAAACAGTACAATTGGGTTGGCCATCAGGTATGCCGCTTGTTCGCAAGTTAGATTCAGATGTTTGGGAAATCAGAAGTCATCTGAAAAATAAAATTGCACGGATATTATTTACCATTATCGATGATCAGATGATTCTTCTTCATGGCTTTATCAAAAAATCTTTAAAGACGCCAAAAAAGGAAATCAGATTAGCGAAAACAAGGGGTTCAAATATAAGGAGATTGGAGTTATGAATAATAAACATATTGGCACCAACTTTGATGATTTTCTTGAAAAGGAAGGGTTGCTTCCTGAAGTCGAGGCAACAGCTATTAAGAGAGTGATCGCTCTCCAAATTGCTGAGTTGATGAAAAAAAACAATCTTTCAAAAACCGCGATGGCTAAACGTATGAATACCAGCCGCTCTGCCATTGATAGATTGCTTGATCCTCAAAATGAGTCAATTACTCTCCAAACACTAGAACATGCAGCCTTGGCACTGGGGAAAAAAATCCAAGTGAATATTGTTTAATGAATAGGTACCTTAATCACAGCTTATTTGTATCAAATTATGGATTTCATTCGTCATTTTTAAACTTTCTGCCTTTCTGCAAGCTAGGCTCATACTAGCCCACGTATTGACCCATTGCATTTTGCCTTGGATTTGCTGAATTCAGATAAGAAATGTCAGGACAACCTATTGAAAAAAATTCTGCTATTATTTTTGTTAATCTCGATCGGTAGCGGTTATCCTATGGATAAAGAAATAAAATTACGGCGCGTTATTCCCGCTATTAGAAAGGAAAAGAATGTCCAGATCGATGTCATGGAAAACATTTACAATACCGTTAAAACGCCGTTCAAGTACGGCGTTGTTCTCAAAGGTGAAAACGGCGAAAAAATAGACAGCCCCAGTGTGTTTCGTTACAACAGCCGTTGGTATATGGTTTATATCGTTTTTGACGGCGACGGTTACGAAACAGCCCTGGCCAAAAGTGACGATCTTTTGCACTGGAAACCACTTGGGATAATTTTGTCAAAAAGAAAAAACACCTGGGATGCAAACCAGGTTGCGGGCTATATCGCGCTGCAGGATACGCAATGGGGCGGCTCCTATTCTCTGCAAACCTACGACAATAAATTTTGGTTATCATATCTGGGCGGGGCGCTTACCGGCTATGAAACCGATCCGTTGGCCATTGGCATCGCGTGGACCCATTCACCGGAAAAACCGATTGAATGGCATCGCCTCGACAAGCCGGTTCTTTACCGGGACCAACCCGACGTTCGCTATTGGGAAAAATTGACGCAATATAAAAGTAACATCATTTATGACAAATCAGAATCGCTTGGCTTTCCCTTTGTCATGTTTTACAATGCCAAATCAAAAAGCGGCTACGAGCGAATAGGCATGGCTGTTTCCCGGGATATGAAAGAGTGGCTGCGTTACGGCAAAGCCCCGGTCATTGACAATGGTTCAGGAATTTCCGGCGATCCACAGGTCATTCAAATCGGCGATGTTTGGGTTATGTTTTATTTTGGCGCGTTTTGGAAACCCAAGGCATTCGATACTTTTGCATGTTCGTATGATCTGGTGCATTGGACAAAATGGAACGGCCCGAATCTGGTCGAGCCTTCCGAACCGTATGATGAAAAATATGCTCACAAACCCTGGGTGGTTTACTACAATGGCGTCGTTTACCATTTTTATTG
This sequence comes from Calditrichota bacterium, assembly GCA_013152225.1. Taxonomy (GTDB): domain Bacteria; phylum Zhuqueibacterota; class Zhuqueibacteria; order Residuimicrobiales; family Krinioviventaceae; genus Hydrothermomicrobium. The sequence continues at coordinate 1,918 of JAADGR010000028.1, read as the reverse complement.
TGCTGTCGGGAATCAGGGGAGGGTTATTGCGGTGGCGACGTCAAAAGATTTGAATGCTCAGACTATTCGACAACCGGAGCCCTGACGGGCATCCGGCGTCTTGCACCGGTCTGACAAAAGTAAACTGTCCGCACTGAGTCAGTTCATTGTTTTTGTCTGGAACACGCCTCCGAAACATCCTGTCTGTAAAAACGCCCTGCGTTTTAAACTTGTTTGCAGCTAGCCTGTTTTACTACTATTTGCCGCACACAAACGCGGAAAAACCCTCCTGAAAATCTTTCTCTGCCTTGCTCTTTCACAGGTATAATTTTTGCATAAGGGTGCGCCGACAAATTCCTTGTAGCTGATAAAATAAATTTCCAGGAGGAACTCCATTGCAAACCAGGACGCGCACCTCGACTCACATCATTTTGTTTCTTTTTGCATTCATTACTTTTTTCACAAGCGTTGGCGCTCAGGCCAAACATTGGAAAATTATGCCGGTGGGGGATTCGATAACAAAAGGCGAACAAAGCACTGATTCGACCGGATTCAGAAAAATACTATTCGATAAATTAGATGCGAGCAATGTTGACTTTGAATTTGTCGGCGATGACATTGGGCCCGATGGCGATCCAAATTATCGGGGTTTTTTTGAATCGGGGGCAAAAATTGATTATTTTCTGCCGGAGGGCACAAAAGATTTGATGGCGCAGCTCGATAAAAATAATGCCGATATCGTGTTAATTCACCTTGGCACAAACAATATGAATAAAGACGCCGCAGGACCATACACAGACCCGACTACAGCTTCCGGGAAATTATACAGCCTCTTGAATGATCTCACCCAACGCACAGATTTGACAAGAATTGTCGTATGCAAAATAATTCCTGAAATGGACGACTATGGACAGGTTAAACCCAAGATACAAGAATTCAATGCACAAATTGAGCAAATGTTTTTTGACAACTTTGCAGGCGACATCGTTACGCTTGCAGACATGAATTCCATTATTGATGTCAATACCCAGATGTCAAGTGATAACATCCATCCCAATGATGACGGCTACCAGCAAATGGCAAATATGTATTCGTACATCATCCAGGGGATTAATAACAATGGCGGACTCATCAATGCGGACACGACACCACCGGGACAAATATCCTGGGTTAAAGGAGAATCACTTGAAGAAAGCGCATATATTGAATGGTATGTTCCGGCCGATGACGGCAGCAACGGCGACAGAGCGAATTTATATGAATTACGCTATTCCACAAACGAACTCGATGACAATAATTTCAGTCAGGGTACGCTCGTTTCCAGGGCCCGGCCGGGTGAACCTGGATCAACCGATTCGGATACAATCGATGGCCTGGTTGCAGGCCTGACATACCATTTTGCCATCCGCGCTTATGATGAACATAATAATAAAAGCATCCTCTCTAATGATATTCCTGTTTCGATTAGTGAACCCGGCAGGGAAGTTTGTGATGATTTTTCCGATCCATCTTTGCTCAATTGGCAGGTAAATCCAGCCTACCAGGTGCTTAATGACGAACTTGTAAATACCAGCAGCAGCCCGCCGGGCTGGAACTATCTGGCAATTTTCACCGAAGCAACTTATAATGCCAATGCTGGCAATGTCAACGCTTCTTTCACATGGTCAAATTCCGCAGATGTCGACGGCATCAATGCCACCGGTATTGCCATGCTGCTTGATAAAAAAGATTATAGCTCTGCAAACGGCTATCTCGTAAGAATTCGGGAGCGGAAAGTATACCTTGAGACGATAGTTAATGGACAACCGCAAACACCGCAATTGGCAAAGGAGAATTTTGATGCCAATGCGCCTGATCCTCAGCCCGGCGATACGCTTCGCATCAGCTACTCACCGAGCACGACAAACGGTTACGTTTTCAATGTTTACATCAATAAAAA
>JAADGR010000337.1 GCA_013152225.1 Calditrichota bacterium | reverse complement strand
ATGGATTCCCACTAAAAACATGTGGTAATGACAACCGTGGCCTTATTTTTTATATAGCCTAATATCTATAAAAAATCCACTGAATGTATGGGCGCTGCCTAGGACAAATGAAAGCCAAGGCTGATAATATCTGCAAAGACACCACCGGCGGTTACTTCCAATCCTGCACCTGGGCCCTGAATGGTGAGCGGTGAATCATAATAGCGCTTTGTGGTAATTTGAATAATATTGTCCGTAGCACCGGATTGGGCGATAGCATGAGTGGCCGGAATTTCTTTAATGGATACCTTGCATTTGTTGTTTTCCAGGGAGCCAAGGTAGCGCAGCGCCATCCCGGCAGCCTCGGCCTTTGCGCGCCGTTTCTCGATGGTTTCATCAAACTCGGGTAGTCTCTGCCAAAAGACATCCAAATCCTCGTCTTCCAATCCGGGAGGAAGCAAAGATTCCACTTCAACTTCAGGCAGTTCCATGTTCAAACCGATTTCGCGTGAAAGAATGAGCAGCTTTCGCGCCACATCCATACCCGACAGATCGTCGCGCGGATCCGGCTCCGTGTAACCCTTATCATAAGCTTCTTTTACAACCTGGCTGAATTTTCTTTCCGCAGTGAGATTATTGAATAAATAGCTGATTGTTCCCGAAAGAATACCCTGAATTTTTATCACTTCATCGCCGCTGTTTTTCAGATTTTGAATCGTGTTGATAATCGGTAAACCGGCGCCCACAGTCGCTTCATAATAATAATGCAAGCGGCGACCGGCGGAAAGCTGCTTTAGTTTATTATAATAACTCTGCGACATGGTGTTGGCTTTTTTGTTCGGCGTCACGATGTGTATTCCCGCAGAAAGAAAATCATTGTAACGAGCAGCAACCTGCTCGCTGGCCGTCACATCGACAAGAACACTGTTAATCAGCCTCAACTTGAGAATTGTGTTCAAGAGTTTGTCAAGAGCGAGCGGCGTTTTGGAAGAAGAAAGACGCTTTCGCCATGAATTAAGATCGATGCCGTTTTCGTCGATGACCATGGTTTTGCTGTTTGCCAGTCCGCAAATATTGATGACCAACCCCGATTTTTCAGCCAGTTCCTTTTGTCTGTCGCGAATTTGTTCCAGGAGTTGCGAACCCACAGACCCGGTGCCGACAACAAATAAATTCGAAACCCGGTGAGAAAGATAAAAAGCCGAGTGAATCACATTGACCGCTTTTATTGTGTCCTCTTTTTCAACAACGAGCGAGACATTTCGTTCCGAGGATCCCTGGGCAATTGCAATGACGTTAATCGAATTTCGTCCCAGCGCGCCAAAAAGCTTGCCGGAAATGCCCGGCGTACCGGCCATGTTGTCGCCCACAGCAGCAATAATGGACAAATTATCGGACGATTCAATTTTATCTATCTTGCCCGCGGCAATTTCGTTTTCAAACTCGATCTCCAGAACATTCTTCGCCGCCGGTGCTTCACGCGACTGAACCACAAAACTGATGCTGTGTTCAGAAGAAGCCTGGGTAATCATGACAATATTAATATTCTTCCTCGCCAGAGCACCAAACAACCTGCCGGCAATGCCCGGGACACCCACCATACCTGTGCCTTGCACGTTGATGAGAGAAATGCCCTCGAATGAGGCGATACCTTTTACCGGATGCTCGAAATCACCTTTTTCAGGAGAAATAAGCGTTCCCGGCATTTTTGCAGAAAAACTGTTTTTGATATAAACCGGGATATTCTTTGCAATGGCCGGTACCAACGTTTGCGGATGGATGACCTTTGCGCCAAAGAACGACATTTCCATGGCTTCTTCATAACTTACCTGGGGCAGCACAAAGGCTTCTTTGACCATGCGCGGATCGGCGCTCATGAATCCATCCACATCCGTCCAGATTTCAATGGATTCGGAGTCCAGCGCTGCGGCAAACAGCGCAGCCGTATAATCGGAACCTCCCCTGCCTATCGTTGTCGTAATGCCGTCTTTGTTTGAACCAATAAATCCGGTGATAACATAAATTTTGGGCTTGTTGATTTTGTACTGAATCCAATTATATGTTTCATCTTTCAAAACGCGCGCATTCCCGTGGTTATTATTCGTGATAACAAGATCACGCGCATCAACATATTCAGCATTCAAACCTTTATGACGCAGTAAAGCAGTCATTAAAAAAGCGGAAAGGCGCTCACCGAAACTGAGTACCAGGTCCAGAGTCCGCGGGGAACATTCCCGGACAAGACTCACACCTTTAAGCAAGTCTTTCAATTCGTCAAGAAGAGTATTGACCCGATCAAGCGTCACCTTGTCTTTCAATTCCTCTGAATAAACATCAAAATGTTTATGGCGAATCTTTTCAATTTTTTTCTTTGCCAACTCGCCGTTAATTTCCGCCGTATGAGCACAATCCAATAATTGATCGGTTATACCGCCGATAGCGGAAACGACAACCGCCAGAATTGAACCTTCGCTCCAGGAATGAACGATAATATCAGCAACATTACGGACTCGGCGCTTACTGCCGAGAGAACTTCCACCAATTTTTAGTACCTTGACCATCTTTCTCCTACGATCTCATTTTTCTATTTTCGGCATATTCCAGAATATATTTTTCATCTCGCATGGCTCCCGTGCAGGACGCATCTCCCAGGCTGACGGCTGCAGCGGCTGCTGCAAATTGGGTTGCTCTTTCTATTGGCCACTGCCGGTGTATACCATGAAGGAATCCTGCAAAAAATGCATCGCCGGCGCCGGCATTCCCTTTATATTCACTTTCAGGAACGATGTAATTAGGCTGGGAAATCAATCCGATTTCTTTCGAATAGGTAAAGTTCGGCCCTTTCGCGCCACAATGCACGGCCGATATTTTCACACCAAAATCGTCAACTAAAGACATACACGCCGCACCGGGATCATTTTTTTCCGTCAAAGCACACGCCTGATCTTCATTAATACAGCATATATCCACAAATGGAAGACTTTTTTTGTAACGCATAAATTTAAACATGTTCTCTTGGTTGGGTGAAACGAAATCTAAAGCAGTCATTACGCTCATTCTTTGCACGTCAGCCAATAATTTGCCTAATTTAGTGCCATAGACTTCATCGATCAAATCGAGCTGCGGCAGCAAGAGACCGTATCCAAACGCTGCTATTTTATAAGAGGACAAATCCTCAAGGCGGAGGTCATTTTCATTAAACGACCCCATCGCGCCAAGAACATGGCGAAAAATGCGGTCTATCGAGCCGTTGGCCATACGAATATGCAGCACTTCGGTACGGGAGGTTTCATACTTTGGTGTTACTACAAGTCCATGATGATCAATGTGATGAGTAAAAAGTGTGCTGCGAATCAAATCCGCTTGCTGATCCTCGCCAACTTTGCCGAAAACAGCAATGCGGTAGCCTTTGCCCATCTTGGACAAATCCACAGCAACATTAAGCGCCATCCCTCCTACACTAAAAGTGGGATGCTCTCCTTTCAGCTCCTGCTCGCTGACAAATTCAGCCGCATCGACATAGGACAATTGCCCCAATTCCAGGAGCGGGACCAACTCATCCACGATAACACTCCCAATGAGCGCAATGCCGCTTTTACCCGATTCAGGATGATTTCTTTTTATAACCATGCCTCGCAGTTAATTATTATGAAAAAGGCACAATCACTGCGGTTGTGCCGGAAATAATCTTTTGAATATTTTGTGTTGATTTAATTGGAAAAATAAAAATAGATGAATTCTGATAGAATGTCAAGTAAAACTTTTTAACAAGGGTTTACCATTTTCTTAGCAAGCATAATGTTGTGAGGAATTACAAAAATGAAAACAAAAACTGTGACAGTCGAGGATGCTCAATCGACCTTCCCTGAATTATTAACTTTCGCATCCAAAGGCAATGAAATTATAATTGTTGAAAATAACAGAAAGTTAGCTCGAATTGTACCTATGACTACTCAATCTTCAAAACCACGCAAGCCAGGATTGAACAAAGGTGAAATCTGGACAAGCGAAGATTTTGACCAACCATTGCCTGATAATTATTGGGCGGGATCAAGATGAAATTGCTCCTTGATACGCATACCTTTATTTGGTGGGCCAGTGAGCCCACCAAGCTTTCAAAATCCGCTCTTGATATGTGTAAAAATCGTGCAAATACTTTAGCTTTAGATGAATTGCCATTCCATCACAAAGATCCTTTCGATAGATTATTAATAGCGCAAAGCAATTTGGAAAAAATGGTTATTTTGAGTAAAGATAAGATATTTTCCACGTATACAGCAAAAGTAATGTGGTAAGTGAGCAAAACTCTGAGCGACAATAAGCAGCAGGGGAAAAACCATTGCATTTACTTTCATTGCTTCTTCCCTCCTTTTCAAAGAATTTATTGTTTAATCGACTTTTCAAAATCACTCGGACGGTCGTCGCTAAGATCAACGATAGTATACGTCAGTTTATCTATTCCCTCATTTTCGAATAGTTGCAGAATTTTTAAATTGATATTTTCCCGTACCTGTTCATGTGCTTTCCATGCTGTGGTTCTCGTAAAATAATAGAGGCGGATAATGCGCGCATTACCGCTTATTTCCCGAAAATTGACCATGTGAAATTCCTGATGAACGTCCTCATCATTTGACAAAATGTTGCGGAGACCTTGCAAAATTTTCTCCAATTTTTCAGCAGAGATGCCGTCAATAGTAAAATTGTATTTCACCCTGCGCTTGAACATTCTCGACCAGTTTTTTACCACAGAATTTGCTATGAGAGCATTGGGGACAATGGAAATCGTTTTATCAAAATTACGAAATTTGGTGCTCCGTATTCCGATTTCTTCCACATCCGCATCCACGACTTTGCCGTCATCCAATTGCACCCAGTCGCCTTCACGAAAAAGATTATCGATGTAAATAACACCGCAACCAAACCAGTTGGCGATAATATCTTTAAAAACCAGACCGAGGGTAAGTCCCATGCCGCCGAGCAGGCCGAAAAGTGCCGCAGCAGACATTCCAAGAAATATTTCAGCCGCTTTTAAAATAACCATGATCACAGCAGCTATTTTGATCACTTTTTTAAAATAAGGAACGAGCAAATCATCGAGTTCAGTTTTCGTCCGCCGCGCCATTTTATCAAGATAAATTGTGAAAACATCCGCACTACGATAAATGATCCAGCAAATGACGAGCACATAGCCGAACTGCAAAGTTGTTCGAAACGTTTTTTCTACACCTGGATTGAGATGATCAGACAGAATCGCCAGAAAAAGACTAAAGCCGAAAAGAAGAATGAGAAAGCTGAGAGGAGGATTTAAAATATCCAAAAGCGCATCATCAATTTTCGTTTTCGTTCTGGAGGTTAGTTTACTTAAATACCTGAGCGCCCAGAAAGAAAAGGCCTTGCGGAAGAGGAGAGAAATAACCAGAATGAAAATGGCAGTGACTAATTTTGTGCCGGGGATACCGAAAACTGAAAGATTTGAGTTTAAAAAGCTTAGCACGCTATCCATGGAACCTTCCGTTTTTTATTTTTAAGATAATAAAAAAAAGCGACGAAGCAAAATGAAATCGGTCTTTCAAAATCAGTTTGCAACGCCGCTCCTGGTCCGTAAAACAAGTAAACCTGAAACATAAAAAAACAAATATCCCTTTTATTCCAAAGGTTCATCCTTTGTTTTATGTTTCAATGAACTTATAATCAAACCGCTTCCAACAAGTACGAGAATGAGCGGCCAAAAATTTCTAATCGTTTCAATAGTATAAATCGGCACACCAAATGTATCCAGCACCATGATAATGCCGAGAAATGTCAGAATACCGCCGGGAATAAGTACGCCCCAATCATTAGACTGGAAGAAGTAAAGTACAATAAAGCCGAGGCCGAAGGAGAGAACAATAACAGGCCAGATTTCCCCGTACCAGAAATAATCGACAATACCGTAATTTCGCAGAAATACGAAAATGCCGGAAACCCCAAAGACTGTTCCCCAAAACGATGAATGTTTATTGCCCCGGGCAACGCTTGCAAAAGAGAACCCACTCAGAACAAGCAGAATAATCGGGTAAACTTCTGTCCATGAAAACTCAAAAATACCATATCGGTCCAGCAGCAAAAGAATGCCAACGAGGATAAATAAAACGCCGGTCAATATAGAGGTAAATTGTTTTCCCATTTTTTTCTCCAAAGAAAATAATTATTCTTGCGGGATTGCAATGACGACAAGAATATACGCTAAAATTCCAAGCCAGATATTTGTGATGATTGTCAGCAAAACAGCACCGACACGAACAAGATTAACATCAACGCCCCAATACTGCGCAAGCCCGGCACATACTCCGGCAACCATACGCTGATTTTTCACCCGCGTAAAAGTTTTTGCTGTTTCCGCAGAATCCCCGCTCTCCCCTTCTTCTCTGGTGCGCTTTTCTTTTTGCTGGCTGTACCAGATATACCAGATTCCAAAAAGGATCAATAGAAACGGCCAGATAATATTCCATCTAAAAGGATAGTAGTGAAAGATCGGCCAGTCCGTGATCCAAAAAAAACCGAAATAGTTTTCAAAAAGAAACATCAGACCAATAATAATCAGGCCCACACCAATAATTAATGATGTATTGGCATTGCTTTTCTTTGCGGCATTTTCAACCGGCGCTTGTTCGGGATTGTTTGGTACGAGAAGGAGAAAAACAAGATAGGCAATGATGCCTATGCCGTTAAAGAAGGAAGCCAGCAGCCATGCAACCCTTACGATCGTCGCATCGACAGCCAAATACTCTGCCACTCCGCCGCAAACGCCGGCAAGCATGCGGCTTGTTTGCGAACGATAAAGTTTTCGTGTTGTCGTTTCGTTTTCCATGATAACCTCGCTACAAAAGTTTGCCGTTTTAAAGCGGTTACGAAATTTTCAGGACTATGTTTCAAAGTGAAAAAAGGTTGTGTATCGAAATCGAATCAAGTCAGGGAAAATAGTAATGTTTTCCTGCAAAGACCTAAGGCAAAATGATTAAAATTAAAATAATCAAATTCACAATCGAAAAGCTGTTCATTTTTCATTATTCATTTTTCATTTTATTTTTACTGTTCCGCCTTTCCCGTCATGGGTACAAACCGAACAGGAAGCATTTTTTTTCTTTTAATGACGCCTTGCTCATCTTTTGTAATCAAAACAAGCTCCTGATAAAGCCTACCCACCGGGGCAACCATTCTGCCGCCAGATTTGAGTTGTTTCAGAAGAGGCTCGGGGATATGCGCAGGCGCTGCTGTGATGATGATCGCATCAAACGGAGCGAATTCAGGCCAGCCTTCATAACCGTCACTGCATAATATATGCACATTGTGATATCCCAGCTTGGTCAGTGTTTCTTTCGCCCTTTTGCAAAGAGGCACGACAATTTCAATCGTATAAACTTCTTTTGCCAGTTCACTCAACACCGCGGCCTGATAGCCCGACCCGGTTCCAATTTCAAGAACGCGCTCGCTCCCGGTCAAATGCAGGGCTTCGGTCATACAAGCAACGATGTAAGGCTGTGAAATAGTCTGCTCGAATCCGATGGGCAACGGCGAATCATCATCGTAAGAGTGCTTAACCTCAGATTCCGGGACAAACCTGTGCCGCGGCACTTTTCGCATTGCGGTGAGAACCCGGGTGTCTTTAATTCCACGCCCCATGATTTGTTGCGAAACCATTTCAGCACGTTTTACGGCAAACCGGTCATCATTGGTCGTTTTCACGATCTTCGCCTCTTTGTCATGTTGAGTGCAAAAGCTGTTCAAAAGCAGGAGGCAGAAAAGAAGAAAAACAGATTTCATTTCAAATTCACCTCCTTATGTAGAAATGGGTTTAATTAGAAACTATAAATACTCAAACTCGGGCAACTGGAAATCATGAGAAATGGCATTCAACCATTGTTCATTCATTCTTCGCAATCTTGCGCTCAAAATCAAGGCCAAATTGGACATGAACTTTATGGCAAATTGGCTTTCATCCGAAATTAATTTTCGCAAATCCCCGGAATCAATGACAAGCAACTGGATATTGCCCTTTGCTCGTGCAGTCGCGGAACGTTTTTGGTTTTCCAGGAATCCCATTTCTCCAAAGAGTTGTCCCTGACGAACGATGGTAATTTGCGTTGGCGGCACGGGTCGGTGATTCTTTACCCGTCGCTCCAGGCAAACCTTGCCCTCAGCTAAAACATAGATGCTATCCCCTTCATCATTTTC
>JAADGR010000105.1:502-8679 GCA_013152225.1 Calditrichota bacterium | reverse complement strand
ACAACGATCACCGGCGGCGATACCGGAGACAGCCTTTCTTATGGCGATCAGGGCATACTCTTTCAAAGCCTGCCTGCGGATGAAGACAGCGTGAGCCTTGAGCTTGGCTTTACCGCATATTTTGTGGGAAAAAACAAGGACAGAGCCTTTGCAGAGCAGCTTGCTTATTTTGCCGATAATCCGGTAAAAGCCAGGTCAACCGCCATATCTTTTCCCACCGGTGTGAAAGAAAAAGGGAAAACCGGCCTGCTTGAGAACTTTGAACTCTATCAGAATTATCCGAATCCGTTTAACAATTCAACGTTGATTCGTTTCAATCTGCCGCAACAATCAAAAGTTACCATTCGAATCATCGATGTCAACGGAAGAACTGTGGCAACGCTGGTCAATGGAATTATGAGCAAAGGTTCTCATCAAATCCATTGGAGTGGATTGACGGATCAAAAAAGAGAAGTACCGTCCGGAGTTTATTTTTACGAAATGAAAACAACAAATTATTCAGCAATGAAAAAGTTGATTTTGGTGAGATAGATAGTCGTTTACGAGTGAAATTGTGTCCTAAAATGGCAAAGCATTTTTATCAGTATCTGATAATTTATTGTAAATTCTTTTCTGTTTTTTTCGGCTTGTCCGGGTTAGCACCTTGCGAAGGTTCTATCTTGTTTTTAAATCACAATCTTTTGGCGGCCCAATGAAAAATAAACATCTCGTCATATTTTTACTTTTTATTCTTCCAGTTCTCAATTGCAAAATGAACCATGGGATTTCTCCGTTACCCGGCAAGGTCAATGTAACGGTCTATTTTCGCGGCACACCGCCGGAAAACACGCAGGGAATTTATTTGATTGTCGCGCCGAAATTCCCGCCGCACGCGATCAATGAATTGTTTAACAGTCCCAACAGTCTTCCGATCGGTCGCGATACGGTATATGCCACGCTATCACTGCCGTATGGCCATTATGAATCCATCAGCCTGTGGTGGTACAGCACCGAAACAAAATCGAATCTTGCCGATGTACTGGCGCTTCCGCTGGATGCGACGAATAATCTTTTACCCCTGGGATTTGACATTACGCCGGACAAGCCCGTAGCGAACATGGAGCTTTTTGCCAACTGGTCTCGTGTTGAACGGGATGCAGCCATTGAAGGGACGGTTTATTTTAACGGGCCGTTTCCACCCAACACACTAGCGACCGCAGTGGCGGCTTATATCTTGGAACCCGAAATCAACGTGCAGTATCTCGTGTGGCTCAAGTCCATCGATTTTAGCATTGACAAAAATCCATACCACTATCGCCTGCCTCTCCGGCATGGTCAGGTCAATTACATTGCCGTGTTCTGGCTTCCGGATCAGGCCGACCTGACGGATTTTCGTGTTCTTGGTGTTTATGAAGACCCCAACAACCCGGGTCAACCCGGAAGAATCAGTTTGAAAGCCAATGAAACCGTAACCGGCCTGGATATTCATGCGGATTGGAAGAAGGCCGGAGGGTAAGACAAACTCGCTTATTTTACTTTAAACTCTCGATTTTATTTCCCATGGAGGTTTGAATTATGAAATTAAAAGTTGTTTTAGAGCCAAGCGAAGAAGGGGGTTTTACAATTTATGTTCCAAGTTTGCCGGGTTGTATTAGCGAGGGAGACACAAAAGATGAAGCTTTGTCGAACATCAGAGAGGCGATTGAGCTTTATCTGGAGCCGGTTGATGACGATCTGTCCATTACTCAAGGTGCCGAAATTATGGATGTAGCAGTATGACCAAAGTACCGAGTCTTGGATATGAAAGAGTTTTAAAGGCATTACAGCGTGACGGCTGGATTGTTGTGCGCCAGAAGGGCAGCCACATAAGATTACAGAAGCGTACCCCTGATGAAGTTTTAAAGCTGACTGTTCCTGCACATCATTTAATAAAACGATCCACCTTATCTCACATTTTAAAACAAGCCCGGTTAACTGTTGACAAGTTTATAGACCTTTTATGATAAAGTATCCATGCATATAATGAATGTGCAAGATGTAAAAATGAAATTAGAGAAATTACCTGACCACATTATTCCGAAAGTTATCGATTATATCAAGTTTTTATTAAATAAATATTGTAGAAATATAATTGACAACAGCAAATTTAAATTCGATTGGGAAGGTGGATTGCCAAAATTGAAAAATGACTACACGTCTGTAGAGTTGCAACACAAGGCGCTAGAGTGGAGAGAATGTACTCAACAAAACGATATTGAACATGAATAAAAAATTAGTGCGACAATTTGTATTTATCATCTTTTTTTCCCTCGTGCCCCTCGCTGCATCTGCTGCCGGAATCGTCACCGGTAAAGTTATTGATGCCACGACAAAAGAGCCGTTACCGGGCGCGAATGTGCAGATCATGGGCACACTCCGTGGCGCCAGCGCAGATGTGGACGGTGTTTTTCAAATTAAGAAAATGCCTCCCGGCACATACTCTGTGCGTGCTTCAATGATCGGCTATCGTACTGTGACGATCAGGAACGTCAAGGTACAAAATGATCGCAAAATCACCATTAAATTCAAGCTGAAAGAAGCAGCAATAGAAATGGACCCCATCGTTGTCCTTGGCGGGAGGACACAACAAAGTCTGGATCAGGCGGCTGTTTCCATTTCCGTTGTTTCCGCACGCGACATCCAACGCCGCAATGCAGTTAATATCGTCGAGGCGTTGGAATCGGCGCCGGGGGTCAATTTCATCGGCGATCAGATCAACATACGCGGCTCCACCGGATACACCTTTGGCGCGGGCAACAAAGTGCTTTTGCTGTTGGACGGCGTTCCCGTTTATGCCAGCGACACCGGCCAGTTCAATTGGGATATGCTTCCTCCCCTGGATATTAAACAAATCGAAGTGTTAAAAGGGGCCGGTTCCACATTGTGGGGCGCATCGGCGCTGGGGGGTGTCGTCAACATCATTACCAAAGACCCGACACCCGAAGGACAATTGCTTTATTCGTTTTCCGTGGGAAAGTATGACAAGCCCTATTTCAAAGAATGGTATTGGACAGACCCAAACCGGCTGCATTATGCACGTGAAGATGTTAGCTATTCAAAACAGTTTAAACAATTCGGTATGCGAATTTCTGCCGGGCAATTTAAATCAACCGGTTATACCCAACTTGGCGATTTCAAAAAATACAACCTGACGGGAAAGTTCGATTATCGTTTTAAAAACGGCATAAAGTGGACCGGTTACGCCGCCTACAGTTTCATCGACAGGGGATTCTTTATTCAGTGGAAAGGCCAAAACCATCCCTATGAAGTCGACGAATCGAATCTCGGCAACCATGCCAAGACGAATCAACTCAACACCTACATGAAATTATCCATTCCGTTTTCTTCGCGATTTGCCATTAATCTACGCGCTTCCCTGGTGCGCACCCTGATGGGCAACCAGTTCGGCGAGAGCGCTGATTTTGATCCGGCTATCGGCCAAGGCGCTGAAATTCAAGCGGATTGGATTCCTTACCCCGGACACACGATCACCTTTGGGACTCAGTTTCAGCAGGATGGGGGCAGCACAAAGTTTTTCGGGCATCACGTCGGATATTTTATCGGCCCGTTCATTCAGGATGAATTTAAAGCGCGTGAAAATCTTCGCATAACAGCCGGTCTGCGATATGACAGGTACAAACTGATCGGCGGGCTGAAAGAGGATCTGTACAGTCCGCGTCTTGGAGTAAACTGGCAGCCATGGAAACGAACGACTTTTCGCGGTTCGGTCGGCAGCGGATTCCGCGCGGCAACGATTGTCGAACGGTTTCTGGAACTCACCATTATGAATTTCAAGATAAAGTCGAATCCACAACTTAAATCCGAAAGTTCCTGGGCTTATGATATCGGCTTTCGCCAGTACATTACCGATGACTGGAATATCGATATTTCTCTTTTTGATAATGAATATTGGGAACTTGTTGAAGCTCATTTGGATCTCATTCGGGGACAAATCCAGTTCCGCAATATTCCGCGCGCCAGAATTCAGGGAATTGAAACAACGATGAACATGAGCTTTCCATTGCGCGTCTTTGGTGTGAACATGTCACCCGGAATTCAGGCAACCATGACGGCGATGAATCACAAAGAACTTCAATATAACGAACCGCTCCCGTATCGTCCCAAAGTAATTTCAACGATCAAGGCTTTATTAAAAATCGGTCGTGCAGATTTGCAGGCGGATTATCGCTACGCCAGCAGAATTGCCGCAGTAAAACTTTACCCCATCAACGATCGCGTACCCATGCGATTTGTAGATGTGAGGGCCTCCTATCAGTTGGGATCATTGACGCTGCAAATCGGCGTCAACAACCTTTTTCAGTACAACTATGCTCCAATGGAGAGCAACCTGATGCCCATGCGCACTTTTACTGCCGGACTGAAAGGACGATTGTAATTGGAGCGTGAATACTGAAAAAAGATCAGAAAATCGACTAGAGAACAATTCGAATGGGGAAATTTATAATGTGCAATTTTCCCTGGTCGGTATAATTTTGCAGAATAAATTAGTGTCAGGATAATTAAAATTATGACAAAATAATTGCGGACAAAATAATTATGAAAATTAATTGTAAAACAACCTGCTATCTTGATGATTTTTGGCCTAATTGTTTTGCCCTTAATTATTTTGTCCATAATCATTTTGTCCTTTATTATTTCATCAAAGTGAATGATTGTTTGTACGTTCCCAACTTAATTTGGAGAGTGACTACTGAAAAAAGGTCAGGAAATAGAGATGGATATCGAGTCCCTTGCGTTTGGCGCCAAAGGCGTTGCGCGCTATGAGGATTTCGTTGTTTTTGTTGATGGTGCATTGCCGGGACAAAAAGTTCTGGCAAAAATCATCAAGAAGAAAAAAAATCATGCCGAAGCGAGACTACAAAAAGTCATCAGACAGTCACCGGATTACCGGGAGCCTGTATGCGTTCATTTTCACGAGTGCGGCGGGTGCTCGTTGCAGCACTATCAGTACAAAAAGCAACTAAAAGTCAAAGAAGAGCAAGTCGGTGAAACGCTGCAACGACTCGGCGGCTTGAATAGTTTTGAACTCATTCCTGCTTTACCCTCTGTTGAAATCTTCCATTATCGCAACAAAATGGAGTTCTCTTTTGCCCGTCAAAGATGGATCACCGAAGCTGAGATTGCCGAGGGTATTCATGTGGAGAAAAACGGTCATTATCTCGGTCTTCACGCCAAAGGATTTTTTGAAAAAGTCATAGATATTCAAACCTGCCATTTGGTTAAACCCGTCGTGTCTGAAATTCTGGCGGCAGTGCGAGACATTGCCATTGACAGCAAATTGCCGGTCTATTCTACACGGGATCACGAAGGATTCTGGCGATTTTTAATTATTCGCACGTGTCACAATACGGATGATCTCATGGTTAATGTCGTGACATCGAAATATGATGAACAAATAGCCGAAAAAATAAAAAGTTTGTCCTCACATTTCCCGCAAATCACCAGTTTACTTTACAGTACGACGGCAAATAAAGCGAGCGTTGCGTTCACAGAGCAGGAGGTTCTGCTTGCAGGGAAAAATACGATTATCGAAAAACTCGGCCGCTATCAATTTGAAATCTCCGCCAATTCATTTTTTCAGACCAATTCAAAACAGGCCGAACGACTTTATGACGTTGTTTTGGATTATGCAGACTTTACGGGAAATGAAATTGTTTATGATCTTTACTGCGGCGCAGGAACCATTTCTCTTTATGTGAGCGATTATGCCGGGCAAGTCGTTGGCTTTGAAGCCATCGAATCTGCCGTTAAAGATGCAAAAAGAAACAGCATACTAAACGGTGTTCGCAACTGTGAGTTTGTTCTCGGCGACCTTCGCGACCAGTTGCTCGACACAAAAGACATCATTGCCCGCTATGGCAAACCCGATGTGATGATCATCGATCCACCCCGCAGCGGTATGCATCCGAAAACCGTCAAATCCATTCTTTATTTGCAACCCGAGCGCATCGTCTACGTCTCCTGCAATCCGGCCACGCTTGCCCGCGATTTGAAGGAACTTGCACAGGACTATCAATTAATAAAAGTTCAACCGGTGGATATGTTTCCGCATACGGCGCATATTGAAGCTGTAGCACAGTTGACAAGAAGCATTAACGGATAATGCACGTAAAGATTGTTGTTTTTACTTGACATTTTATAAACATTTACTATATTTAAGATAATCTTAACTTAAACTTTAGATTATCTTAAAATGTGGTTTGAAAGACACTTAAAAAACAAATTATGGGAAGCGCTTAAATCCCGCCCTGTTGTTCTCCTCACCGGCGCCCGGCAAACCGGCAAAAGTTCATTGCTGCGGCATGAATTGCCGGATACCGAGTATGTTACTCTGGATTATATAGCCAAAGCAGAAGAAGCGGAGAACAATCCTTCATTTTTCCTCAGCCAATTCAGAAACCAGGTCATTCTGGACGAAATTCAATATGCGCCCTCGCTATTTCGCGAGATTAAAAAATTTGTCGACCAACAAAGGAAAGATTACGGCAAATGGATTTTGACAGGCAGCCAAAAGTTTCCTCTTATGAAAGGTGTCAGCGAAAGTTTAGCCGGCCGCATTCGTATACTCCATCTTGAGACTTTGAGCGCAAAAGAATTGAGGAAAAGCAAATATTTCGATCAAAACCAAATGAACGATTTTTTGTGGATCGGAGGCTATCCTGAAATTTGGGCCAATGAACTGTTGTCTCCACAGGATTTTTTTCAGGACTATATTCAAACATATTTGGAAAGAGATTTGAAGGATATCATTCACGTTAGAAATTTGCGTGATTTTCAGCGGTTCATTCGTATTTGTGCAAGCCGAAGCGGTCAGCTTGTTAATTATAGCGATCTGGCAAACAGCATTGGAGTGTCGGGAATTACAATCAAAACCTGGCTCAGCGCGCTCGAGACAGCGGGCATTATTTATCTTCTCCCTCCATATTATGCGAATATTGGCAAACGATTAATCAAGGCGCCAAAACTGTATTTCGCAGATCATGGTTTAATGGCTTTTCTGCTCAACATCTCATCGTTTCAAAACTGGAATGAGCATCCGTATAAAGGTCAATTGTGGGAAAATTTTGTCTTTACGGAATTTGTTAAAACATTCCATCTCATTCCGGGAAGAAATATATTTTTCTACAGAGATCAAAATGGTGTAGAAATTGACTTTGTTATCGAGGCAAACGGCAATTTGCAGTTTATTGAAGCAAAAGCCTTTGAAAGAATTGATGACAGAAAATTAAACTTTAATAAAGTTATTAAATATTTCCCCCAAGCCGAGTGTGTTTTAGCTAATACGAATTTAGAGTCGAGACCCATGCGGTTGAAAAATTACCTGGCTGTTAATCCTTTATTGCATGACATGCAGTGGATAAACAGCATTTCATAAGTAACGCTATCAGCTTCCACTTTTTTTCATACAATAATTCCCCTCCTCTTTCGTCTTTATAAGCGAGATGATTACCGTGCAAAAAAACAGGATTGAAAAAAACTTTGAATCCGAACAGAGTCGTTTGCTGGCCGATCAAAAATTCACTCCCTGGAGGAATCCGAAGATTTGCTGCAGGATGTTTTTCTTCAGGCGCTCACTCATCTCAATGTGCTTGAAGCCGTGGATAATATGACGGCCTGGCTTTACACGGTAACCAAAAACAGAATTATCGACTGGTATCGCAAGAGAAGAATACCCACTCTTTCTATTCATCAACCGGATGAAAACGGAAACGATCTGCAGGATATTCTTGCCGATGAATCTTTTGATGAGTGGGATGACTCGACTCGCAAAATGGTGTACGAAGCCATCATTGAAAATATTGACGAACTTGGTGAGAAACAGAAACAAGTTTTTATCCGGCAGGTCATCGACGGTATGACTTTTCGTGAAATCGCAGAAGAAACGGGCGAATCGATCAACACGCTGATTGCGCGCAAGCGCTATGCCGTTCAATTTTTGCGACATCGCTTAAAAGAAATCAAGGAACTTTTAAAAGACAATTAGAGGTGCACAATGGATAAATTTGAACATTTTAAAGGACCGAAAAGAATTTTGGCCATCATCGGTATGGCAATCGGAGGCGTGATCATTGCCGCTGTCATCGCGCTCTTTTTCGGCTTGATCGTCTTATGGCTGTGGAACTGGCTTATGCCGGAAA
>JAADGR010000105.1:0-419 GCA_013152225.1 Calditrichota bacterium | reverse complement strand
TCTTTTCCGCATCACAAAAATCACAATCATGATGAATACTGGAAAGAGAAATTCCGTCTCAAGTTTAAAAATCGATTTGAACAAGAAAATGAAGGATAATCCCCGAACGATTTAAATCAAACCAAGGTCAGTCCCGTACTGACCTTGATCATTTTTTTAAACGAGGTAAATAAAATGTCAACTTTTCTGCTAAAGATTTTAAACAAAGAAGCACAGTCTCCCAAAAATCATCCTGATGAAATCATCAAAAATCTTGGAATAGAAAAAGGAAACTATATTGCAGATATTGGTTCGGGTGGTGGATTTTTTTCATTTGAATTTGCAAAAAGAGTTGGTGAGAGCGGCCGCGTCTATGCAGTGGATACGAACCGAAAATACCTGGATTATATACAAAAACTGGCAGAGCGCTCGGGAATCAA
>JAADGR010000080.1 GCA_013152225.1 Calditrichota bacterium | reverse complement strand
TGAGCTTATCTCAACAAAGCAATCGTCTGCGTCGCATCCTCCTGTCCTGCCTTGACACGACAGAGATAAACGCCACTGGCCATGGCATTGCCGGCATCATCTGTGCCGTCCCAAACAAGCGTGTGGTAACCGCTTGAAAGTTCATCATTCAAAAGAAATTTTACGCGCTTGCCCACAACACTCAGAACTTCCACCCGAGTGCGAATTTCATTTGGCAGCACAAACTTGATGATCGTTTGCGGATTAAAAGGATTTGGAGAGTTTGGCAATAAATCAAAAGATGTTAATTTGGCTTTCCCTTCATCCATAGAATCTGCCAAATTTATTTTATCCAGATAGAAAATGAGATCGGTATATTTCATGCCCGGCGATAAATATTTGTAATGCATTGGCGGTATTGTTTTCACCCCATCCTTATAAACTCCAATTTGCCATGAACCCGGCACTTCGATGTTGAATTTAAAGGCTCCGTTGGCATCTGTTTTTGTAAACAAAAAGCCTTTTGGGCTATTCTCCAAATCGTTGACCGCGACAACGTCTGCCTGAGAAGCGGGATGTGCATCATCTATCATAACCCTGCCGGAAATGGACATGAGGTTTGTCTTTGCTAACTGAAAATCGTATCGCGCGATATTTGCGTCTTTTACCTGAATATCCGAATAGCCGGTCTGTGGAAAAACCAACAAGCCTGCCTTTTGCGCGATGAGCGACGTTAGTTTTCCCGAATAAACACCCAATTTGTAACTTCCATCTTTATCGGAGATCGCCTGGGTAAAATAGGATTTTTTGCCTTTCGGATCAATGAATACTCCCTGCACCAGCACGCCCTTAACACCTTGTCCGCCCCGAAGGCAAAAACCGGAAACGCTTGACGGATATTTTTCAAAAATAAAATTCTGCTGAAATTGGGAATGCTCTTTTATGACAAGAGTGTCTGTAGAGTTATCGACAAAATATCCGGCAGGCCAAACGCCGCGGCCCAGGAGATTAGAAAAATATGGATTCATACTGACAATATTTTTACCCTTTTCAACCCCTAGTTCAAAGGAGCCGTCATCGTTGGTCATTGTGTGCTGAAATGAACTGCGCGTAATGTTCTGCGCTGTCACCACTACACCTCCAACCGGTGTGCCGTCTTTTAATTTCGCAAAACCATGAATAAAAGCCCGATATCTTTGGAGGTCAAAATCGACTGTTTTCATTTCCCCCTGATCCAGTGCGACCGTCCTTGTTTCCGATGGCAAATATTTTTCATTAAAGGTTTGGTCTAAAGAAACCAAATAATCTCCCGCGGGTAAATTTAGGGCATAAACCCCTTTTTCATCCGTAATTGCGGTGAACTTATGATCGGGATAATCAACCTCGGCAACATAGACGCAAATATGGGACAAGGCTTCATCCGTCTCTTTATCGAGCACTCTGCCCTGGATGATTGGGGGAACGAGTTCCAATTTCCATTTAATGATAGCAATAGCTGTACTTTGATCTTCATCCGTTGCACGCACAAGCATTTGCTGACTGCTCACTGGTATCTTTTCCGAGTTTGTAAACAAAGTTGTCTGTATGCGACTGTCCATCGGTGTTTCATCACCGGGAATAGCGTTTTCCGGGCTTTCAGGATCCCGGATCCATCCGATGCCATCACATACTGAGAGAAAGTCAATGCGCTGATCTGAATGATCAATGATACCGTTGCTGTTTACATCGATGAAAATCTCGCAAGCTAATTTGTTTCCAAATGAGGCAACATCGCTCGATAGTACAATTTTCTGTGGCACCCGGGTAACAGTTGTCCGTGATGTGCCATTTACATTCAGATAAGAAACTCCCCAAACATCGGAAGGGACGAGTGCCAGAACAGCTAAACACAAGGTGTATAAAAACTTCATTTGGCCCTCCAATTCAAATATCATATAATTGTTACATACTTTATTTATTGGTCTTATGTCGACCACTTTTTAATGATCACTTGACCAAAATATGAACATGTGACAAAAGATAGATTTGTAGTTAAGGGGAATGATCAATCAATGATGAAAGTGCCGAGTTCGCTTTGTTCCTCTTGTATTAGAAAATTGCAAAAATTAAGCCAAGGGAAAAGACGTTTTTTGCGGCTTTCATGAAATCAGAATTCCACACGAGATTATGGAAATCTGACTTTCTGTGCATCACTTTTTAAAATACACAAAATATCAATTTTTGCGGGTAATTTAAATGATGGTTAGTATTTCGATTCCTAAATATACCCCTATCGAGGAATTTTTTGCAAAATTTCTTTGATGTGTTGAAACTCTGGCAGGTCTTTTCGCAAAGTGGATTTGCGCGGGGTTTGTGCCAATTCCATTTTAACTTTTTTGTACCGATTTGAAGTCGGCGGGTGGGTTGTTAACAACAAAGCTACGAGTTTTGGATCGGTTTCTTCAACATCTCGCAGCTTTTCTAATATTTCCGCCAGAGCCTCCGGATCATAATTCGCTTTCCAGGCATATTTGATAGCTCTTTGATCGGCAAAATATTCTGCATCTTCAGGATAGTCCAGGATCGATCCTGAGGAATAT
The DNA here is from genome assembly GCA_013152225.1 of Calditrichota bacterium. Taxonomy (GTDB): domain Bacteria; phylum Zhuqueibacterota; class Zhuqueibacteria; order Residuimicrobiales; family Krinioviventaceae; genus Hydrothermomicrobium. Next base: position 10,381 of record JAADGR010000080.1, on the reverse strand, counting down.
AAGCTGGAGATGATTTGATACGCAATTTCGGGAATATCACCGACCACTTCCTGAGCTGCAAATGCATACGTGTATTTTTTGGCAACACGCTGGACAGCATCACGAGAAGCAAGGTGCGCCACTTCATGGGCAATGATCATTGCAATTTCACTTGCATTATCAGCGATCCCGATTAATCCGCGAAAAATATAGATGCTTCCCCCGGGCAAAGAAAAATGGTCAAGGTCAGGTTCATTGACAATATATACCTTATAATCCAGTCCGGTCCAGTCCGATTGTGCGCCAATTTCCCGGGCAATTTTATCAAAAAACTGAGTCACCTCTGGATTTCTGATGAGAGGCAATTGCTTTCCTGCCTGCTCAGTCAGCTTTTTCCCAAGGGACAATTCTTCATCGATCGAGACAAACTGTAATGTATCTTCTTCCTGCTCCCGTGTACCGGCACATCCTGCTAGTAAACTAGTTATAAATAAAAAAAGACCCACACCGATTGGTTTTATTCGTCTTTTCACTTTTTCACAGCCTTTCCTTTTGGTTCGATGCGAGGATTTAATCACAGACCGACCATTTGCCGGAACTCATCCTCTGTTAAAACCCTCACACCCAGGTTCCTGGCTTTTTCCGCTTTCGATCCCGGATTTTCCCCAATGACGACAAAGTCTGTTTTCTTACTCACGGAGGAAGAAGCCCTGCCACCCAGTTTTTCCACAAGGTCCTGTGCCTCCCGGCGCGTGCAAGTTTGCAGCACTCCTGTGAACACAATGGTCTTCCCATCCAACAGATTTATTGCTTCCTCAATTACTTCTTCCTTAATTTCTACTCCACCTGCCCGAAGGCGATCAATGATCTCGCGGTTTTCCTGCTTTGAAAAAAATTCAACAACACTTTTTGCAACCTGGGGACCGACCTCATACACTGCGGTCAATTCCTCTTCTGTTGCATTTTCAATTCTTTCCAAAGACCCGAATGCCTTGACGATGACACGGGCAACATGCTCGCCGACAAATCGAATCCCCAAAGCAAAAAGTAATCGATCCAGTGATCGATGCCGACTGGCATCAATCGCTTCAAGAAGATTGTCCGCCGATTTCTCCGCCATGCGTTCCAGGCAGGCTAATTGCTCTTTATTTAAAAAATACAAATCCGCTGCATTTTTTACGAGTCCTTTTTCCACAAGCTGATCAACCAGTTTCGATCCCAGCCCGTCGATATCCATAGCCCGCTTGGAAGCAAAGTGAAAAATACGTTCTTTTAGTTGGGCCGGACAACTGAAATTCACGCACCGTCGCGCCGCTTCACCCTCAGGTCGAACTGTTTCGCTGCCACATACGGGACACTTTTCCGGTAGTTTGTATTTTTTTTCTTTTCCGGTTCTTTTTGACCTGATGACCTGGACAACTTCCGGTATCACATCCCCGGCCCGCTGGACGACGACCCAGTCGCCAACACGAACATCTTTGCGGTCAATTTCATCCTGATTATGCAGCGTTGCCCGGCTCACTTCTACACCGCCGATATTGACGGGCTTCATAACAGCCACCGGTGTCAGTGCACCTGTCCGGCCAACCTGGGCAATGATATCCAGAATTTGTGTCGTCTCCTGCCTGGCCGGAAATTTGTAAGCAATGGCCCAGCGCGGACTGCGGGAACGCACGCCCAGCCTCTCCTGCAAAGCAAAATCATTAACTTTGATGACCACGCCATCAATCTCATAAGGCAGCGAATCGCGCACTTCAGTGATGTCGCGATAATATTTTAAAACCTGATCAATGCCGGTGCATTTACGAATATTCGGATTTACCTTGAGGCCCAATGCCTTGCAGGTTTGCAAAAACTGCCAGTGCGTTGTAAATGTCAATCCTGTAACCTGGCCGAGGCCATAGCAGAACATATCGAGCGGGCGCGATGCAGTAATTTTAGGATCCAGTTGCCGCAGAGAACCGGCTGCGGCATTGCGTGGATTGGCAAAAGCCGGCTCTCCATTTTCTTCGCGAACACGATTGAGGTTTTCAAACTCTTTGATGCCCAAAATCACTTCACCGCGCACCTCGAGCCTTTCAGGTATGACGTTTTTATCCGATAGCAGTTTCAGGGGAATGCTCTTCACTGTTTTGATGTTCTGCGTTACGTTCTCTCCCACAAAACCATCTCCGCGCGTGGCGCCGGTCATCAGTATACCATTTATGTAAACCAGTTCCACAGCCAAGCCGTCAAGCTTGGGTTCGCAGACATATTCAATATCGGATGTTGTTTCCAGAGAGCGCTTTGTGCGCGCATCGAACGCCAGGAATTCCTCCTCATTCAAAGCATTGTCCAGGCTGAGCATAGGAAGCGTATGCTGATAAGATTCAAATGACTCGGCAGGTTTTGCCCCCACCCGCTGTGTCGGAGAGTCGGGAGTGATCAGTTCCGGGTGCTGCGCTTCAAGAGCTTGCAGTTCTCTGAACAAACGATCGTATTCGGCATCAGAAATTTCCGGATCGTCCAGCACATAGTACCGGTAACTGTGATAATGAAGCTGATCCCGCAATGATTTTAGTTTTTCGTGAATGGATTCGGCCATTTGTTAATTCAATCCCATTTCCTGTAAAAGATTTCCCGCATTGTCGATTTTCTGCATCAGCCAAAGCACATATCGAATATCGACGCAGATGGAACGCGTAAAAAGTTTGTCGAAAATATAATCGGCGACGATGCTCTCATAGTTGCCGTCAAAAAGAAGACCGACCTCTGGCATTTAGAACAGGACTGCCGCTGTTGCCTCCGGTTGTGTCCAGGGTTGTCAAAAAATTAACATGCATCTTGTCTGTCCGTGCGTCTCGAAAACGGCCAAAATCCTTTGCCCTGATTTCCTGCAATAGTTTTTGCGGTGAATCGAACGGCTCCTTTCCGGTATACTTTTGCAAAATACCTTTGGTCGTCGTATAGTAATCATATTCCACAGCATCCCGCGGAGAATAGCCTTTAACATAACCAAAAGTCAGCCGCTTTGTTCCATTAGCATCAGGATAAAGCGAACCGCCCTTCCATGCCATCAGCGCTTCGATATATTCAGGCTGTAGCTCTGAAATTTTTCCTTCAAACATTTTGGTTTTTTCATCAGGAGATTTCATATCCTTTTCCATGGAACGCGCAAAACGAATGGCCGCATCATCAGATTTTTCCAGTTCCTTTTCAGATGCATCGAACAATTTCATTCGCCCGTCGAGTGTCGTCAAAGTTGTTTTGGCAAACATGTTGTCAATAAACTGTTTCTCCACTTCTCTACGTTCTTCCCCGGTTAAACCCGGAGCAATCTTTTCAATGGTTTCAATTTTCTGCTCATCGGAAAGTTCGTGTGCCAGTTGAAAGAATAACAATAAAGCGCGCTTTTCCATTTCCTCATCAAAGTTACGAAAACGATATTTCATGCGTTCTTTGCGCCTCGCAATGTCGTTATCAGAATAGTCGGGTTCTCTGTCGATTTCTTTTTTCTGTTTTTCTTCGCTCCACTTTACAATAGTTGCAGCTGAACCCACCACACTGCTCGCAAGTCTCATCCAGCGATAAAGATAACGTTCTGGCGCAAAAGTCATATAATCTTTATAGAGCGCATCTATTTGCGGCAAAACATCCTGATATTTTTCCCGCAGCTCCTTTTTTGAATTGATAAAAGAAATCAATTCCTTTTCCATAGCAATTTTTTGATCGGCTAAATGCGTCCTCTTGAATCCGTCATAAACACCCTGAGAGTATTTTTGTGAATTCATCATCCCGGCATACCAGGAAGCCAGCTTGATGGATGCGTCGGCATTTTCGGCCATGCGTTCTTTGATGAGCGCGATATATCTTTTAAACATATTTAACCGCCATGGAAAATAAAAATTCCGGTAATAATTAAACTCGCTGACAGAAAGGTAACGCGAGGTGTGCCCCGGAAAACCGATGACCATAGTAAAGCCGCCGTCAGCATAACCGTCCGCTGAAACGCGCAGCCACTTTTTGGGTTTGTACGGCACGTTCTCCTTTGAAGGCGCTGCCGGCTTGCCGTCCGGGCCAACGTAAGCGCGCAGAAAAGAATAATCGCCGGTTTGCCGCGGCCATTCGAAATTGTCGATATCCCCGCCGAATTTGCCGATGCTCTGCGGTGGTGCGTACACCAAACGTACGTCTTTGATGCGCAGCGATTTGTAAAGCACGTACCACATGCCGGAATTCATGGAAGCAACCCGGGCGGAAATGTTTTTATCTTTTTCGGCCTTTTGAACGATTTTGTTGATATTTTTCTCAATCCTTGCCTGCTTTTCTTTCGGTGACATTTTCTTTTTTACGCCTTTTCGTACTTGCTCCGTGACGTCTTGAAAAGATTGAAGGATGTAAACATTTGTGCCGTATGTCGGAAGTTCTTCCTCCAAAGACCCGGCGAGAAAGCCCTCCTCCAGCAAATTCTTTTCTTTTGTGCTGTTACGCTGGATGGCCCCATAACCACAGTGGTGGTTGGTTACAATCAGACCATTCGGTGATACAAAAGAGGCCGTGCATCCGCCGAGACTGACGACCGCACTTGAAATGCCGCCGTCCTGCGGATTCCATAAATCATCAACCGGGATCAAAAGACCTTTTGACAGCAAACCCAGTTTTTGAAGATTGTCCAGCAAAAACATACCCTCATCCGCAAAGGCGGAAAAGGATGCGGCAAATAAAATAAAAAAAGCAAGTGAGATAAAAAGGGGTTTGTTTTTCATGATGCGATTCCTGGTTTGTTTTGAATGCTTATGCAATAACTATTTATCATTTAAAATCTTCTCCACCAACTCCGACGAAATATTCCTCCCCGTCAAAAGCAGTACCACATTTTTGTCGGTCACGTCCAACTTTTTCGCAAGAACCGCGGCAACACTCACGGCAGCGGCGCCTTCGACCAGCAGGCGGGCCTCATCGATCAAAAAGCGGATGGCTTGATGGATGTCTTTTTCCTCCACAAGGATGAGATCATCGACAAGCGTGCGAGTCAGTTCGAGTGTCAGGTCGCTGACAAAGCGTCCGGCCAGGCCGTCGGCCACCGTGTCTTCAATGGGTGTTTCGACGACCTTTCCCTCATGCAATGCGGCTTTCATTGCGGGACTCGCTACGGACTGGACACCGATGATACGAATCTCAGGACGTTCTTTTTTGATAGCCGACGCGATGCCGCTGATGAGTCCACCACCTCCAACAGGGACAACGACGATTTCCGTTTCCGGTAACTGCTGCAAAATTTCTTTGCCAATCGTTCCCTGCCCGGCTATTATTCGGGCGTCATTAAACGCATGGACAAAAGTAAGATCGACATCGTGCCCGATCTGGTAGGCTATGTCTTCAGCCTCATCATAATCCTGCCCGGCCTGGATAATCTGGCAACCGTAATGGCGCAGTTTTCTTACTTTGGTCATGGATGCATTTACGGGCAGAACAACGCGCGCCTTTATTCCCAACAATTCAGCGGCGTAGGCAACACCGAGGGCATGGTTTCCGGCAGATGCAGTGATGACGCCTTTTTCCTTCTCATGATCATTCAGCGCCAGCATATAGTTCAAAGCCCCGCGCACTTTGAACGAGCCTGTCTTTTGCCAATTCTCCATTTTTAAATAGATTTTCCCGCGCTTTAAATATGACAAAGTGCGACAAAACTCGACCGGAGTTTCACTGATGTACTTGCGAATTCTCCTGTGGGCCGTTTCGATTGCAATGTGCGGAACATTCATTTTAATATCCCTTTTATTTGAATCCAAAAATTGCCTTGATGATATAAAATGCAATTCGTGGATTTTCTTTCAAACGTCGCATGCTGTATGCATACCAGTTTTTACCATAAGGTACATAAACCCGCAAACGATGCCCTTCATCAACCAAAATGCGACGCAACTGCTCGTCCACGCCCAAAAGCATCTGGAATTCATATTCTTCGTGGCTCAATCCAAGTTGATGGACGAGACGCAAGCCATGCCAGGACACTTTTTCGTCATGCGTTGCGATTCCTACGTAGCACCGCGATTTAAGGGCCGTTTCCAGCAACAAGGCAAAATTGTTATTAATGATTTCATAGTCTTTATAAGCAATATCACGATGTTCAACATAAATGCCCTTACATATCCGAAAATTAGTGCGTGTTTTTACCAGTTCTGTAACATCGTCGAGGCTGCGGCGAAGATAGGCCTGAATGACGATGCCGACATTTTTAAACTCCTTTTGCAAACGCTGGAACAACTCGATTACGTCCGAGGTGCAGTTCGAATCTTCCATATCAATTCTGACAAAATTATCGTAGCTCTGCGCTTTTCTGATAATTCTTTTCAGGTTCTCGTAGCAAAACTCCTTGTCCAGCAGCAAGCCCAGTTGCGTTGGTTTGACGGATATGTTGCAGTCCAAATGCTCGGCCTGGATCGTCTCCAAAGCCCGAAAATAATCTTCGACCGCTTCTTCGCTTTCCTCCTTTTCTTTGGCACTCTCTCCCAACACGTCCAAGGTGGCCAGGATTCCTTGCTTGTTCAACTCCCGAACCGTATCCACTGCATCCTGTAAATCGGGTCCGGCAACGTAAGGTCTGGAAAAATGCTTGACTATAAACTTGGGAACCAACGGCATAAACCAAACGATTAACTTGTTAAATATCATCAGTGTGCCCTTTCGGTAAATGCATTCATTCACTTTTGTTGAAAAAAATAAATGAGAAACTCGTAAATGTAATTAAAATGGTGGGGCATGACTAGTATTTAACAAACCGGTAGGACAGGATACAAATCGGCCGCGTGACGGAGAAAAGACTTTTGCGTCGTTAGAGCCGGAGTTATTTGTTTGCATAAGTTTATCCATTATTTTTTTGTCTGATTAACACCCTTTACAAAAAACATTGTTTCCGGAACTCTATATGAAAGTACATGTTTTTAAAAAAATTGTCAAGTGGAAAGTCTGAGAGAAATGAACCAAACTGAAAAAAATTGCAGCTATTCAGGGTTACCTTTAACAAGAAATGACGAAAGAACAAACAGGCAGGGAGAGGCTGTTTTGTCAAAATTTGCCTGAAAACTTTTCATTGATTTTGAACGTCAAAAGTGATATATTTCATCGTTTTACAAAAAATGGAGGATGCCCTTAAATGGGCAAAATAATTGCAATAGCGAATCAAAAAGGCGGCGTAGGTAAAACGACAACGGCGGTGAATCTGTCAGCGTGTTTGGCTGTTGCAGAGTACCCAACCTTGCTCATTGATATCGATCCGCAAGCCAATTCTACCAGCGGTTTAGGCTTTGATCCCCGCGATTTGGACAAGACGGTTTACGACACCCTGATCAACGATAGTATGGTTGATGATCTTTTGATCGAGACGGAGCTCAAATACTTGAAACTCTTGCCTTCCTCCATAAATCTGGTCGGTGCTGAAATCGAATTAGTCTCTTCAATCTCGCGCGAAAAAAAGCTTGCCAGTGCATTGCAAAAAGTGCATGAGCAATTTGAATATACAATAATCGATTGCCCGCCGTCCCTTGGATTGCTGACAATTAACGCACTCACAGCTTCCGATTCTGTGCTGATACCTATTCAATGCGAATATTACGCATTGGAAGGTTTGGGACAGTTACTAAACACAATCCGGCTGGTACAAAAGCATTTGAACCACCGGCTCGCTGTTGAAGGTGTCTTGTTGACCATGTATGATTCGCGTCTCAATCTCTCCCGGCAGGTTGCACAAGATGTGAGAAAGTATTTTGAAGGACGTGTATTCAATACAATCATTAATCGGAATGTGAGATTGAGCGAAGCTCCAAGTTTCGGAAAACCAATTGTTTTGTATGATGCCGTTTCAACCGGAACTGAAAACTATATAAGTTTGGCTGAGGAAATAATAAAGAATGGCGAACAGGAAAGCATTGGGGAGAGGGCTCAAAGCACTAATACCTGATGCTCCCGCTCCTGGAAAAGAGGAAAACAACATTCAATTCGTCGAGGTTGCCACGGTCAGCCCCAATCCATTCCAGCCCCGAGTAAATTTCAACCCGGAATCACTAGCTGAACTTCAGAATTCCATAAAAGAAAAAGGCGTTATTCAGCCTATCACTGTGCGCAAGCATGAAGATGGATACCAATTGATTGCCGGTGAAAGGCGGCTTCGTGCCGTACGCGATCTTGACTTGGCAACAATTCCGGCATACATCCTCGACGTTCGCACAGACGAAGAAATGATGGAACTTTCCATCATTGAAAACATTCATCGTGAAGACTTGAACCCCATCGATATTGCAAACAGTTATAAGCGTCTCATCGATGAATGCAAGCTCACGCAGGAAGTTGTGTCGCAAAAAGTCGGAAAAGATCGTTCGACCATTGCCAATTTTTTGCGGCTGCTGAAACTGCCCCGGCAGATACAGGGTAGCGTGCAAAATGGTGAATTAACCATGGGGCATGCGCGTGCGCTTCTTTCTTTATCGAAAAAAGAAACACAAATCGCTCTTTGGAAAAAAATTGTAAAAAATGATTTGTCCGTTCGAAAAGTGGAACAACTGGTTCGTTCGGAAAGCAAAAAGAAACCCGATAAAGCAAAGTTGCCGGACAAAAGCACGCTTTTCCTGGAAGATGCGGAACAAAAGCTGAGAACACAGCTAACCACCAAAGTTTCCATCAAACCCAAGGCAAAAGGCGGCGCTATTGTCATAGACTATTATTCTGATGATGATCTCGACCGGCTCATTTCAGTGATATGCAGCGACTAGTCTTACTCACCAAATTTGAGCAAAACAATGCATACAAATAGAAAACACAAACAATCAATACAAATTCTAATCATCCCGGATGATAAGGATGAACCAAAGACCTTTTCCATCCCGGTCAAACGGCTAAAGTTTTACAAATTTCTGGCCGCTGTTCTGGTTCTCCACATTTTGGTTGGAATTTTCGCTTATTATGAATATTTCAAGACATACGCAAAAAACAAAGAATTATTGACGATAAACAGTCAGTTGGAAGAGAGCAACAAAAAGATTTACCGGCTCGCTTCAAAAGTCAAGGGGCTGGAATCGTCACAAACAAAAATACGAACTGCTCTTGGTTTGGGCAATTTGAATGTGCAATACCAAACGCCGGCAACAGAAAATTCCTCACGCAGTGTAATGCCGAGTGTGGTTCCGGCGCTTCTTCAACCAAGGCAGGATAATAAAAGCCGTCCCGAAGAAACAATCAGAGACCGGATCGGTTTTTTAAAACGGTCAAAAAGCGTTGTTCACAATCTGGAAAGAAGCATGCCAACCTACCTCCCGGTTGAAGGCGTTCTCACACAGGATTATGAGGGTACGAGTCTCAGCCCAAAGGGTAAGCATCATGGGATCGATATTGCCGGGAAAAAAGGATTGCTTGTGAAAGCCGCAGCAGACGGCATCGTTATTTTTGCAGGATGGACTATCGATCTGGGAAATCTTGTGATCATTTATCATGGTAACGGATTTTTTACATACTATGGTCACAATCAGGAAATATTGTTATCCCGAAATGCGGCGGTAAAAAAAGGAGATCCCATAGCTTTACTGGGTAATTCCGGTCACAGTACCGCCCCGCACCTGCATTTTGAGATTTGGAGAGATGGAATGCCATTGGATCCAAAAGATTACTTGTTAGCTTTTTCGGATTTAAAATCAAGTGGCTCCTGACAATATAATAAATTAACAATAAATTATTGAGATGAAAAAAATGAAAAGTTTGGAAAAAAGCGGTGAACTGAACACAATTCTTGGCAAGGGGACCAAATTTGAGGGGAAAATCAGCGTGCAGCACAGTCTGCGTGTCGACGGGCGTTTTGAGGGGGATATCGATACAACCGATACACTGGTTATCGGCAAGGAGGGTGAGGTCATCGGTAATACAAAAGTTAAAGACCTCGTCATTGGCGGCAAGCTTAACGGTACTGTAGTTGCTCAAGGTAAAATTGTGCTGGAAAGCAAATCGGAATTTCGCGGCGAAATGAGAACCAACAAGCTCGTCATCGATGAAGGTGCAATTTTTGAAGGCAAATGCTCCATGTCCGGTGAAGGAAAGACCACCGACTTTAGCAAAATCAAAAAGCCGGAAAAATTCGGCGAGAACAATACTCATTAAGCGGACTTGCTGCCATGGCTGATCCTTCTAAAGCTCATAAAAAGGAGAGTGCAAAATCCATTGGCCGATATATTGACCTCGGCCTGCAATTCGCCATTGCCATTGCCCTGGGTGTGGCTTTGGGCTGGTACCTGGATTCAAAATTGAAAACTTTGCCTCTGTTTTTGGTTTTGGGAATTCTGCTGGGAGCAACATCAGGGTTTTTGAATATTTATCGAGTTGTCTATCCACCGAAACAAAATGAAAAGAACAAAACATCCTGATTCTTATGAGCAGTAAA
>JAADGR010000231.1 GCA_013152225.1 Calditrichota bacterium | reverse complement strand
AAAACTGATTTTGATTTTTTCACGGAGGAGCTCGCGCGTCCGGCCTTTGAGGATGAACAAAAGATTATTGCAACCGGCGAGCCGCTCATCGGAAAGATAGAAAAGATCACTCCGCTGGGTAAAAAGCCGCAATGGGTCTCGGCCACCAAAGTTCCAATCCGCAACCAGAAAGGAGATATCACAGGATTGGTTGGCATTTCCCGCGACATTACCAACCAGATGCTTTTGGAAGAGGCTCTGAAACAATCGGAGGCCATGTACCGCTCTCTCATCGAGCAGTCTAACGATGCCATTTATCTTCTGTTTGGCAAAAACTTTGAAATGATCAATAAACGATTCACTGAAATGTTTGGCTACACCCTTGAAGAAACAAATGCACCGGGATTCAATTTTATGCAATTGGTGGCCCCAAGCAGCCGTCCTCTCATTGAAGATCGCGTCCGTCGGATGAAAGCGGGCGAAAAATTAGAACCGGTTTACGAGTTTACAGCCATTAGTAAAACCGGCAAACAAATAGAATGTGAAGTAGGTGTTTCGTACATTCAATATAAAGGAGATACGGCAACACAAGGTATCATCCGCAACATCAGCGAACGGAAGCGGGCAGAAAAAGCACTGGAAGAATCTGAAATGAAATTTCGTTCCACGATTGAATCCGCTCCCAATGCTATTATTCTATCGGATGAAAAAAGTCATATTCTCTCCTGGAACACTGCGGCCAAAAACATGTTTCAATACAAGAAAAAAGAGATTCTGAACCGTTCCTTTCTTCTGTTGATCCCCGAGCGTTATAAGAAACGCTTTAAAAAGAGCTTCCAGGAAATCAAGAAAACCGGCAGGGGGAATTTCATCGGAAAAACAATAGTGATGGAGGGTCTGAGAAAAGACGGCGTTGAAATACCCATCGAATTTTCTATCGCAACATGGAAAGCGGACGGCAAAACTTTTTTCAGCACCATCATTCGTGATATCAGTGAACGCAAAGAAGCGCAAGCCCAACTTTCGCAACAGTCGTGGGTGATTGAACAGGCAAGTGAATCCATTATGATTACTGATACAGATGGAAACATTGAATATGTAAATCCGGCTTTTGAAAAAGTGACCGGCTATACGAGTTGGGAAACGATCGGGGAAAAACCGCGGATTCTGAAAAGCGGTGTGCATAATCAACAATTTTATGAAGTGTTGTGGCGAACCATAACCAGTGGAAATGTGTGGCACGACGTCTTTACAAATCGGCGCAAGGATGGTACTTTGTACTACGAAGATGCCATCATCTTTCCCATTAAAAACCCTGACGGGAAAATTATTAATTTTGCTGCGGTGAAGCGCGACATCACCCAGGAACGAATACTGGAAGACCAATTTCGTCAGGCGCAAAAAATGGAGGCCATCGGTACTCTCGCCGGCGGCATTGCGCACGATTTCAACAATATCCTCGGCGCGATCATCGGCTATACTGAATTAGCTTTGGACGATTCCGATGAAAACTCGATCATTTACCAGAACATGGAAAATGTCCTCAATGCAAGCATTCGCGCAAAGGATCTGGTAAAACAAATTCTGACTTTTAGCCGACTGGATAAACTGGAGAGAAAGCCTATCCAGCTCAGTTCTGTGGTCAAGGAAACCATAAAGTTGCTGCGGGCTTCTCTGCCCACAACCATTGAGATCATTTCATTGATCCGTGCCAAATCCAGCGTTATCCTTGCCGATCCGGTGCAGATTCAACAAATCATTTTAAATTTTAGCACCAATGCAGCCCATGCCATGCGCGAACATGGCGGACAACTGCGCATTTTCCTGGACGAGATTGATCTGGATAAACAGGCAGGCCTGAAGCATCAAGGCCTTGCTGCCGGCCACTATGTTGATCTTGCGGTCAGTGATACCGGCCAGGGGATTGAAAAGTCCATCATCAATCGTATATTTGATCCATTCTTTACAACAAAAGAAGTGGGAGAAGGGACAGGCATGGGCCTGTCGGTGATTCACGGCATCGTCCAGCGGCTGGAGGGTAAAATTACCGTCGAAAGCAATGTGGGCAAGGGGACGACATTCCATGTTCTTTTCCCCCGGGTCGAAAAAGAGGCAGTAAAAGAAAGAGAAAAAGCGGGACCGTCGAAGCGAGGGGATGAAAGCATTCTTTATATCGACGACGAAGAAGCGCTGGTTCGCATTGCAGAAAAGAAATTTACTGATCTCGGATATCATATCATCGGGAAAACCAGCAGCACTGAAGCGCTGGAACTCTTTAAGAAGGATCCGGATCGGTTCGATCTGATCATCACAGATCAAACTTTGCCCGAGATGACCGGCAAGGAATTGTCGAAACAAATTTTGCAGATGAGGCCGGACATGCCCATCATTCTATGCACAGGGTATAGTAACGCGATTACCAAAACAGAAGCCGAATCCATGGGCATTCGCGAATTCATGCTTAAACCTTTGAGCCTGCGGGACATGCAAAAAGTCGTACGCTGTATCCTGGATGAAAAAAAGGCCAAACTGAACAAATCGTGAATGATGTGAAAAAGTTTAAGTTTAATACTCGATGGTATATAAGCACCATGATTTATGACAAATTCGCAAAAAGTCGAAAAGTATGTCATCGCGAGGAGCGGAGCGACAGTTTACCCCGAATTATCGGGGAAGCGATTTTTAAAAGACAACCCCTTAGCAGACATTCAGATTGCTTTGCTTCGCTCGCAATAACATTTCAGGACTTGCGAATTACGCATTTATATGGAGACAAAAAAAATGAAAAAGATATTAATAATTGAAGATGATGTTCAAATGCGATCGATGCTGAGTGAGGTTCTTCAGCGAAACAATTACGATGTTTACGAAGCTCAGGATGGAAAGATTGGAGAGGAAATCTGCAAAAAGGTAGACTTTGATCTTGTGGTCACGGATATCATCATGCCAAACCAGGAAGGGCTGGAGACGATCATGATTCTCCGCCATTATCATCCCAAATTAAAGATTATTGCAATGAGCGGCGGTGGTAATGCAGGCCCGGATGTTTACCTGGAAATGGCATCGGAACTTGGAGCTGACAAAATGCTGGCAAAACCCTTTCTGCAAAAGGAAATTTTGGGCGCGATTAAAGAAGTACTTGCGTAAAAATCAACGGGAAATGCTGTATTTTTGCATTATTCCTTGCTTTTGGCTCCGCCAATGATTATACTTGATTCGTCGTGTTAAACAATCACAATGATTGGCATCTTTTCCCCCTCAATATGTTTCTCCGCACGCGGCTTCAAAATTACACCATTTGTGATTTTGAAATGCTCTACAATAAATTCGCCTTTGCTAATCATTCATTAGGATGTTAGTATGGAGGACGAAGATAAAACGAAAACGCAGCTTTTACAAAAGATGGCCGAGCTCCAACGCCGCAATGCCGCCGAACTGGCACTCGTCAATAAATTAAATAATGCCGTCAATCAGGGACAGAGCCTGAAACAAATCATCCGACTTTTATCAAAAGAAGTAAAAAGATCTTTTGCATGCAAAGGCGCTACTATTTTGCTTTTGGATGCAAATAAAAGTCACCTCATCTTGCAAAACTCGACACTCACGCCCGCATTGATAAAACGACTAGAAAAACTCCTGGGAATCGACATCCCGTCTGTTGGATTCCCGCTGAACAAGTCGGGCTATTATGCAGAAATACTTCAAGCGGCACAACCCAGGCTTGTTACGGCAGCCGAAACCATACAAAGCATCATCAACGAATTTATACAAGAGGCTGTGTTTGATAATGAAAAAATTCGCAAAAGAGTTCGTAGCAAGGTGCCACAAATATATCATCTGCTGGGGATAAAATCCGGCATATCGATGCCGCTCATTTCAAGTGAGGGTGCAATCGGTATTCTGGATGTTTTCACAAATAATATTTTTGACGAATCGGATGTGGAATGGGTAAGAAGAATTGCCGCACAATTTGTATCAATCATAAAACGAAAGCAACTGGAAAACGATCTTAAAAAAGATGAAAAGCTGCTCAAAGAAACTCAAAAAATCAGCAAGGTCGGGGGATGGGAAATTGATGTTGTTTCCGGAAAATGGCAAGTGACAGATACGATATATCATATTTACGAAATCCCTGTCGGGCAGAAAATTAGCCCGGAAGATAGAATGCAATTTTACCCCGACTACGTCCGGCCGCAGATCAGGGAGGCGTTCGACCAGTTGCTGCAAGAAGGAAAGCCGTACGATCTTGAACTGCCGTTTGTAACGGCAAAAGGTAAAAAGCGCTGGGTACGGACAACGGCAAAAGCTGAAAAAAAAGCGGGCAAAGTCGTACGGGTTGTCGGCAACCTTATGGATATTACCGAATCCAGGCGCGCAAGAGAGGCGGCGATAGAAAACGAAAAAAGGTATCATCTTTTATTTGAAAATTCTCCGGCTCCGCTATGGGAAGAAAATTTCACCGGGCTCTTTCATTATTTCGCGCATCTGAAAAAATCCGGCCTACAAGATTTGCAAAAATTTATCACAGAAAATCCGCACGTCGTTAAAGAATGTATCAACAAAATTAAAGTGCTGGACGTGAACAAAGCCGTGCTGGAGCTTCATCAAGCTCAAGATAAAAAAGAGTTGCTGGGAAACCTGGGTAAATTATTTTCAACGGGATCTTTTCACACTTTTAAAAGCGAAGTACTGGCTTTTGCACGGGGGAAAAAAGAGTTTGTAACAGAAGCAGTTGTGCAGACACTGGTAGGCGAACAGCGGCACATCCTGCTGAGAATCGTTGTCGAAGAAAATTGCAGCAACGATGAAACAACATATCGAGGTCTGGTTTCGACAGTCGATGTGACTGACAGAGTAAAGATGGAGAAAGCTATAGCCGATCGCGAGCAGAGATTGCAGAAAGCACAGCACGTCGCCCGCATGGGATTTCTTGATTGGAACCTGGCAACGAATGACATATTCCTTTCCGATGAAGTATATGAGATCTATGGACTAAAAAAAGACAGCGAATTCAAAACGCCGGAATTCGTTACCAAAGTTGTGTATCCGGATGATCTTGATTTCGTAAAAAGAGAATTCGATCTGGCTGTTCGCGGCCTCAAGCGCTATAACATCGATCATCGCATCGTTCGGCCGGGTGGTGATGTAATCTGGATAAACGCCCAGGCGGAATTAGCGCGTGATGAAACAGGTGCGCCTCTGACGCTGCTGGGCATAGTGGTGGATATTACGGCACGGAAGCAAATGGAAGAAACGCTGAAACTGAGTGAAGAGCGCTTCCGTCTCGCCTTTCAAACAAGCCCGGATTCCATCAACATCAACAGAATGGAAGACGGCTTGTACGTAAACATTAATGATGGATTCACAAACATTACCGGCTATACCCGCGAAGATGCAATCGGCAAAACTTCTCTGGAAATCAACATCTGGGATGATCCAAACGATCGCGCCAGGCTTGTCGAAAGACTGAAAAAAAGCGGTCGCGTCAACAACATGGAAGCAAAATTCAGAAGGAAAGACGGTCGTGTTATTACGGGATTGATGTCGGCAACTATCATTATGTTGAACAAAGTTCCACATATCCTTTCCGTTACTCGCAGTATCGAAGAACTCAAACAGGTGGAAAGAGCACTGAAGGAAAACGAGCAACGCTTCCGGGCAATGCTCGACCAGGCCGGAGACGCCATATTTTTATCCGACCTTGATGGAAAAATCATCGACGTGAATATCATGGCCTGCACAAGTCTGGGCTACAGTAGTGAAGAACTATTATCGATGAATATAGCAGATGTGGACAAGGAGTTCATTCGCACAGATCGTCGCACCTCGTACTGGGAACATCTTGTGCATGGAAAGCCAACAACCATTACCAGTGTTCATCTCCGAAAAGATGGTACAACATTTCCTGTTGAAATGCGTGTCGGTCTTTTGGACGTGAAAGAGAAAACACTGATTCTGGGATTTGCGCGGGATATTACGAAACGCATAAAAGCGGAAAATGACCTTTTAAGACACCGCGAGCAACTGCAGGCTCTCTCCGCACACCTGCAATCTGTTCGCGAGGAAGAAAGAATATACATTGCGCGGGAAATGCATGATGAACTGGGACAAAGGCTTACCGTTCTTAAAATGGATGTGACGCTGTTGAAAAAGAAATTAGGTGAAAAAGAAGACATGCACAGGAAAGCGCAATCCATGCTCAACATGATTGATGATACTATTCGAGTTGTACAAAAAATGTCAAGCGAACTCAAACCGTCGATACTCGAAGGATTCGGTCTGGTTGCTGCGATCAAACAGCAAGTGAAGGAATTTAAAAAACATTCTGACATAAAATACGAACTGAGACTTGACATTAAAGAAGACTCTCAGTTACCTGTAGAACTGGCAACTGCTATTTTTCGCGTTTTTCAGGAAAGTATAACAAATGTGCTGCGACATGCTCACGCCACAAAAGTACAAATAGAGATTACTCATACTAATGGCGACCTGTTGATGAAAATTCACGACAACGGCGTCGGCATTTCGCAAAAGCAATTATTTGATCCCTCATCCTTCGGGATTATCGGCATGCGCGAACGAATGTATCCCTGGAATGGAAAAGTGCACATAAAAAGTGCGCCTGGAAAAGGGACAACGATCATTGTCAATGTGCCCTGGGAAGAACAGGAAAAAATGTCAGATGATTAAAATACTTGTAGCAGACGATCATGCTATTGTCCGGGAAGGTTTAAAAGGAATCATTTCCACGACCATAGATTTACAGGTCACAGCCGAAGCGGAAACCGGCCAGGAAGTTTTCGACCTGATTGCCAAAGATGAGTTTGATGTTATACTGCTGGATATTTCACTGCCGGGCCGCAATGGCCTGGAAATACTCAAACAGTTAAAAAATGAAGTTCCGGATATGCCAGTCTTAATTTTGAGCGTCTACCCGGAAGAGCAATACGCCGTGCGTGCTATCAAAGCCGGCGCCGCGGGTTATCTCTCCAAAGCCGGCGCACCGGATGAACTGGTGAAGGCCATCAGGAGAGTCGCCTGGGGGAAAAAATACATCTCGGCTTCTGTTGCGGAAGAGTTGGCGCTTGAAATGGAAACAGGGTTTGAAAAACTTCCGCACGAAAAACTGTCCGACCGCGAGTTCGAAATTATGCAGAGAATTGCCGGCGGCAGTACCGTTTCAAAAATCGCACAGGACATGCTTCTCAGCGTAAAAACCATTTCCACTTACCGCTCACGCATCCTTAAAAAAATGAACATCAAAACCAATGCAGACATGACGTTATATGCCGTCAAACACGGACTGATTGAATAAGCTCAACTCGTTTGCCCTACCTCCTGAACTTTAGACTTTCACAAATTCAATTTTGATATCGGTGTCGTTGCTGTGCAGACCTCAAGATGAGTACTTGCACATTTCAAAAACTTTTTTATTTTATACTAATATACTAAAAGTTTCAAATAGGTTGAAAAGGAGTTTACCATGAACAAAATACTGGCCGGCATTTTATTTGGCATCATTGCCGGGGTCATCGACGTCGTGCCGATGATTATACAAAAATTAACATGGGATGCAAACCTGGGCGCCTTTTCCCTGTGGATCGTCTCCGGTTTTCTGATTGCCACGTCTTCTTTGCAAATGAATAGTTACCTGAAAGGTGTATTTATTTCAATCCTGGTTCTCATCCCGTCTGCGTT
>JAADGR010000292.1 GCA_013152225.1 Calditrichota bacterium | reverse complement strand
CAAGCTGGCGAGACAACTGATAATGTTTGATTGCGGAAACGGCGAAACGCTGGAACAGATTTTTGATAACATGGCTTATTGGAATTTGGATCCGGCGCAGATTACAGCTTGTTTTCTCACACATCCGCACTGGGATCATGCGGGTGCTGCTCATTTATTAAAGGAGCAGGGAATCAAACTCATCTCTCATCCGAATACTGCAAAAGCCGTTGCCGCAGGAGGTGAGCGCTGTTGCGGTTTTCTCTATCATAAAACATTTACGCCATGCGAGGTCGATGAAATCATTGATAACGGCGAAAGCCTGGTTTTTGAAAACACCAAAATTGCGGCGATTCATCTGCCCGGCCATACAATGGGATGTACGGCTTATGCCCTTGACTGGGAAGGGCAGCGTCTGGTTTTTTCCGGAGATGTCATCGGCACCCTCGGCTACGGCGATTTTGGCTGGGACGGGTCTGTTGACTTTGACAAAAAAGTGTACCTGCAGTCATTAAAGAAATTCGCGCGAATGGATTTTGACGTCATGCTGCCGGGGCATGGGTTGGTCTCTTTTTATCATCCTAAAAGAAGGGTTGAAGACAGTTTGAACGCGGCGTTGATTCAGTGGCGATAAACGCATATTTCTCGCGAAGGAATAAAAGGATTTCACAAGAGCACAGAACTTCATAATAGGAGGAGTGCGACGCCTTTATGCGTCGCAGTGTGCAATCCATGAAGGGATTGCACTCCCATAAAAATCAAACCTTTATTTTCTGTTACTAATGATTTTATTACGGAGGCTATAGATGAATTCTTCTCACAAAATTACCATGTTAGGCACCGGAGTCATCGGCATGTTTTACACCATGACTTTGCATAAATATCGCAGCAGAGATCGGGTTCATACCGTCTTTTCCCAGAGCGAGGAGCGTGCGAAATCTTTTGCCGGCGAATGGTCGATCCCAAAATATACGACAAATATGGAAGAAGCGATCAATGACCCGGAAACGGATGTCGTGGTGATCGGCATTCCGAATCACCGGCACAAGGAAGCTGTGCTTATGGCCGCGGAAGCTAAAAAGGCAATTCTCTGCACAAAACCTCTTGGTCGAAACGCGGCCGAAGCCAAAGAGATGCTCGATGCTGTTGAAAAGGCCGGTGTTTTTAGCGCTTATCTTGAAGACCTTGTTTATACACCAAAGACTTTGAAATCACTGGAAGCGGTAAAGAAAGGGGCCTTGGGCAAAGTTTTGTGGGTGCGATCGCGCGAAACGCATCCCGGACCGCACAGTGCCTGGTTTTGGGATATGGAAAAAGCCGGCGGCGGTGCGCTCATTGACATGGGCTGCCATTGTGCGGAAATTATTCGCAACTTTATCGGCAAAGACATCAGGCCGGTTGAAGTGATGTGCTGGGCGGATACGCTGGTGCACAATATTCCTGCAGAGGATCACGGTATCGCTCTCGTTCGTTTTGAAAACGGCTCGATGGGGCAAATCGAGGTAAGTTGGGCATTCCGCGGCGGCATGGATTTACGTGACGAGGTTGCCGGAACAGAAGGTACCATCTGGCTCGACCATTTTTTGAAAACCGGATTTCAAATGTTCACGAACGTTGGCAGCGGCGGATATGTTGCCGAAAAAGCAGAGGGCGACATCGGCTGGCTCTTTCCTGTTGGTGACGAAGTGAATGAACTCGGTTATACGCACATGTTCATCGATGTGTTCGACGCAATGGACAAAGGCACTGAACCGATGGAATCATTTTACGACGGCTATGTTGTGAATGCCATTATCGACGCATGTTACAGATCGGCCAAGTCGAAAAAATGGGAGCCTGTTGAACTTGAACTCTGGAAAGGGAGGGAAGGTTACAAACGGGAAAAAGCTGCCGAAGGTATTGTTGATGAAAAATATGATCTCATAAAAACGGAAAAAATGCCGGACGGCAGGATAAAGCTTATATTAAGAGAAAAGCAAACCGGTGAGATTGTAGAAAAAACAAAATGATCGTTTGCAAGCAATCCATCAAATATGTCCCTAAAATGTTTTTCTAAAACAATATTGTAGGATTTGTGTTTTGTGTAGGGAGTGCAAATTCAGTGATGTCCGTAAAAGGCTTTTTTGGGGGATAAATTTCTTTCCCTATGTTCCAAAAAAAACATTTGCGGCGTTATTTAAACAATATGTTTGCTGTCACCGATTGTTTTTATGCGATCGAGGTTATTGCTTGCACTTATTTAGGGTGCTGAAAATTAAAAACTAACAATAATGTATGAAATTATTGTTTTGACACAAATATGTGCTGTACTTTCCCGGCGTGAAGTCAAACCGCTTTGGAAAACAATCCTTCTAACTGTTGTTAATTAATCACTTGCTTGTTTTTAAAAAGAAAAATACATTTTGAGAAAAAGCGGCATGTTCTTTGTAGTTTAAAAATGGGTGTTAGATACGTCCATGCCTGTTGCATCAACTTTCCTTCCGGATGCTTTAAATAATGGCAAGTTCTGTGTAAGAAGGGTGAGTTACATTCTGATTTCATAAAAAAGGTTATCGATGCGGGAAAAAAAAGGTTTACTCGTTTTAGCAATAATTTTCTTCTTAGGAAACGGCACTTTGTGGGCCTCTTCCGGAAACGGCATTGACTCAGGAGCAACATCCTGGATGCTCACTTCCACGGCGCTTGTTCTTTTGATGGTGCCCGGCCTGGCGATGTTTTACGGCGGACTCGTTCGTACAAAGAATGTTCTGGGAACCATGATGCACAGTTTTGTAGCAATGGGAATCATGAGTGTCCTGTGGGTTGCTGTGGGTTACAGCATGAGTTTTGGACACAATATTCTTGGCGGATGGTTTGGATGGAATAATGACTATTTCTTTTTGAAAGGAATTGATAATACGATAATGCCCGAAGGCATACCCGAATATGTGTTTTCCATGTTTCAGGGCAAGTTTGCAATTATTACCCCGGCCCTGATCGCCGGAGCTTTCGCAGAGAGGGTTACTTTTAAAGGTTATGTCATTTTTATCGCTCTCTGGGGATTGATCGTCTACAATCCGCTTTGTCATTGGGTTTGGTCAAGCGATGGATTTTTGTATAATATGGGAGCAAGAGGTGCTATTGATTTTGCCGGGGGCACAGTGGTGCATATTTCCGCCGGTGTGAGCGGTCTTGTTGCCGCTCTCTATTTGGGCGCACGCCGCGGATACCCCAAAACAGCTATGCCTCCCAGCAACCTTGTAATGACAATGATGGGAGCGGGTTTGCTCTGGGTTGGATGGTTCGGATTTAATGCCGGAAGCAGCATATCGAGCGGTTTAAGCACTGCGCAGGCACTTACTGCTACACAAGCCGCCGCAGCTTCCGGCGCGCTCACCTGGCTGATCGTCGAAGGTTTGCACCAGGGAAAATCGACGGCCCTGGGTTTTGCCAGCGGTATTCTGGCAGGGCTTGTAGCTGTTACACCTGCTGCCGGCGTTGTACAGCCCGCCGGAGCACTTATGCTGGGAGCTGCTGCCGCAATTATCTGCTACCTGGCTATCATTCTTAAAAACAGATTAGGCTATGATGACAGTCTGGATGCTTTTGGTATTCATGGTATCGGCGGCATCGTTGGCGCGCTCCTGTTGACGTTTTTTATTCGCAGCAGTTGGATGAAGGATGCGGCTTTGGCCGCGGGTGGACACTGGTCGCTTTTGCAGCAACTCGGCGTTCAGGCTGTGGCCGTGGTGATTGCCATTTCTTATGCAGCAATTGGCACTCTGATCCTGGTTAGCCTGGTAGATAAAGTTATCGGGCTTCGATCTTCAGATACCGGAGAAATGGCGGGTCTGGACAGCACATATCACGGCGAACACGGTTATGGACTGTTGAACGCAAGCTAAAGGAAATACTGATGAAATTAATAACAGCGATTATTCAAGAGGACAAGTTGGACATGGTTCGCGAAGCCTTAATAGAAGCTGAAATAACGCGAATCACTGTCAGCCGTGTCTCGGGCCATGGGCAGCAAAGGGAGAATGAAATTTATCGCGGCAAAAAAATAGTTCCGAACTTGATTCCTAAAACAAGGATTGACATTGCTGTAAATGACGAGTTTGTCGAGATCGCCGTTAATACGATTATTAAAGCGGCAAAATCGCCTGGTGGTGGCCAAGTCGGGGATGGAAAAATTTTTATCAGACCGCTGGAAGATTGTATCCGCATCCGCACAGAAGAGCGAGGTGGAAACGCGATCTGAATTTTAAACATTGCTTTTACTAGCGGAATTCTCCCGGGTGCTCTTAATTGTCGACTCGGAAGGTATCCGGGAGAACCGCGTTAGGCGTTTCAAAAACTATTCATTGTTTTACTGACCATCTTTTACACGCCTGACGAAAAATCTTTTTTCAATTTTCCGAGTCGAAACGTATTTGCTTATTTTCAAAAAATGAACTAACAAGGAGAATAAAATGTCCGAGTCGACAAGTATGACCTCTCGAAAACAGGCTCTTTTGACAATTGCTTCAAAACAGGCACAAAACGGTGAAAAACCCCAAGATAGCGCAGCAAAAGAATTTGGAATCAACTCTTTCAATGATCAAATTATGCGCGAACGGCTGCCGAAAGAAGATTATAAAAAATTGCGTGATACCATAAAAAAGGGCACCAAGCTCGATATGAATATTGCGAATTCTGTGGCCCATGCCATGAAGGAATGGGCGATCAGTAAAGGCGTCAGTCATTTTACACATTGGTTTCAGCCGCAAACCGGATTAACTGCTGAGAAACATGACGCATTTCTGGAACTGGATGAAGGCGTCGTCGTCGAGCGTTTTCGCGGCAACCAACTTGTGCAAGGTGAACCCGACGCTTCCTCTTTCCCGAGCGGCGGTTCGCGAACAACATTTGAAGCCCGCGGTTACACGATGTGGGATCCCTCCAGCCCTGCATTTATTGTGGACGGACCAAAGGGCGGCATCCTTTGTATTCCTTCGGTATTCATCAGTTATACCGGTGAAGCACTGGACAAGAAAACGCCTCTTCTTCGTTCTATGGAAGCTATTTCGCGATCGGCCATGCGCTTATTGCGCTTGTTTGGCAACAAAACAGCAAACCGCGTCATAACAACTATTGGAACAGAACAGGAATATTTTCTTATTGATAAGGCCTTTTATAATTTGCGCCCTGATTTGCAAATTACGGGGCGCACGCTCATTGGAGCACAACCGCCAAAAGGGCAGCAATTAGATGATCATTATTTTGGAGCCATCAAGGAGCGGGTGCTTTCTTATATGCAGGATGCTGAAGCAGAATTATACAAGCTTGCCGTGCCGGCAAAAACACGTCATAATGAAGTGGCACCGCATCAATATGAACTTGCGCCTATTTTTGCCGAAGCCAATGTTGGCGCTGACCGGAATCAACTTATTATGGAAATTTTGAAAAAGGTCGCAAATCGCCATGGACTCGTTGCGCTGCTGCATGAGAAGCCTTTTGCCGGAATTAATGGCAGTGGAAAACACAACAACTGGTCTATGCAAGATTCGGACGGAAACAATCTTCTCGATCCGGGGCATACACCGGAGCAGAATCTTCAGTTTCTCGTTTTTCTTTTATCCATTTTGAGGGCTGTTCACAAATATGGTGATCTGCTGAGAATGTCCATTGCATCGGCACCGAATGATCATCGTCTGGGAGCGAACGAAGCACCCCCTGCAGTCATTTCTGTTTTTCTTGGAGAGCGCCTGAGCACGATTCTGGATGACATCAAAGAGGGCATAAGCACTAAAGCCGTGGAAGATTTTATCATCGATCTTGGCATAAGCAAACTGCCATCTATTCTTCGCGATAATACAGATCGAAACAGAACGTCGCCGTTTGCTTTTACGGGTTCAAAGTTTGAGTTTCGTGCAATTGGTTCATCAGCATCTGTTTCTCTGCCCAACACGGTTTTAAGTGCTGCCGTTGCGGAATCCATAGATATTTTAACTGATGAAATTGAAAAGCTGATGCAGGATGGGAGTAACCTGAACGATGCTGTGCTGAAAGTGTTGAAAAAATACGTTATCGAAACAGAGGACATCCGTTTTGAAGGAAACAATTACAGCGAGGAATGGGAAAAAGAGGCGGCAAGACGCGGTTTACCCAATGTCAAAAAAACAGCTTATGCTCTCGATGCGTTTCTTGATTCGAAAAATATGGATCTGTTGATCAGCCAAAACGTTTTTTCAAAGAAAGAAATCGAATCGCGCTATAACACAAAGCTGGAACAATATATTACCACATTGGAAATCGAAGTCGATGCTTTTTGTGACCTGGCTGATACGCGAGTCGTGCCCGCGGCTATTGCTTACCAGGGCAGCCTGGCAGAGACAATTAAAAAGCTGAAAGATTTAGGTGATGATATTTCTCCGGTTGCTGTGGCAACTGAGACCGAACTTTTAAAAAAGATTTCGGAAAATATAGCGCAACTCGTTGCCGGGTGCCGGGAGATCAGGGACAGGGTTGCTGAAGCAGAAGATATTGAAGATTTGTCTCAAAAGGCAAAATTCATGGCGGATAATGTATCTGATTTGCTCCAGACTGCAAGAGTTCCTGCAGACGAATTAGAAACGCTTATTTCGGACGATCTCTGGCCGCTGCCAAAGTATTCGGAAATGTTGTTCATCATGTAAAAGCAGTAAATAAAAGGGCCTCTTTTGAGGCCCTTTACATTATTAAAACTATCGTTTTTTGTACAAAGCATTTACCGTCACACGCCTGCCCGTTTCGGACTCGTGGTGCACGGTCTCACTTTTCTCTAGCGGATAAAAACCAACCGCTTCCATTTCTGCGTCCAATTCGTCCGCTGTAAGCAAACACATGTTTCCGTTTGCTGAATGTTCGTAAACGAACTTGGAGTTTTCAATTTTTTTCAATTCTTGAAATTCCGGTGCAAAGCCGGGAGCAAAATTTGCCACAAGCGCCAGCCCGCCTGTTGTTGTTACCCGTGCTGTTTCGCGCAAAGTTGTTCTGAATTCTCCTTCGCTATGGGCATTGTGATAAATTCCAAGAGCGAGAAGCAGATCAAAAAAATCATCTGCCGCCCAACTCAAATCACTCATCACACCATGGATTATTCTTTCCCGGAGCGCTTCCGTCGGCAAAATCCGCTTTAAACGACTTTTTGTTTCTTTAATCATCGAATGTGATGCGTCCACGGCCCAAACATCAAAGCCGAGCTTGCATAGAAAAACAGTGTTTCTTCCCCCTGCACAGCCGAGGTCGAGTACGCGGATTTGCTGCGGATTATCATATTGTTTCACTAACTTTTGCAGTCTGTTATCAGGTTCCCGGGCCGCAAAACGTTCCACTTGTTTGGCGTCTTCCCAAAAGTTGTTTTTTATTTTTGATGTCATTGTGCCTGACTTTTTTTATCAATAAAAAAAGAGGATTTTTTTTCTACTTTATGTTGTTACAAATTTTTGAATTAAAAGTCAATCCTTAAATTACTTCATTTTCCAATTATGAGTTTTATTGCGATAAATATTCTACTAACCTATAGCAGCGGATACGGAGCCACAAGAGAAATTTCTGATGAGATTGGCAGAGTATTATCCGAAGATCCTGCCTTGAAGGTTGATTTGAAACCCATCGATGAGATTCAAGAGATCAGTGCTTACGATGCTATTATTGTCGGTACTTCCATTCGTGCCGACAGGCCTTTGGCTAATACAAGGGATTTTTTCGCGTTGAATCGGGACATCCTCACCACAAAAAAAGTAGCCCTATTCATAGTATGCCTGACTGCAAGCACGGAGGAAGGGCAAGTAAAAGTACGGGAAAACTATTTTCCGCAAATCACCGAAAAATACCCTTCTATCAAGCTGATCAGTACCGCAGCGTTTGGCGGGAAAGTTGATTTCGATAAATTAAATCCGGTGATGCAAAATTTGGTAAGAAGGGTCGTTCTGGAAAAAACAGGCAAGCCATCGAATGGAAGCTTTGACGCCCGGGATTGGGCGAAAATACATGATTGGGCGAGAGAGCTTGCCTATAGATTAAAACACTCGGAATAAAGCTGGATCCTGCTTTATTGCGTTGAAATAATATTTTTCTGGTATTTAATGCTCAAAGTTTTATATTAGAACGAAAAATTCAGGATTAAACTGGTCAGTGCAAATGAAAGTCCTCATTCTCTATAGCAGTGGTTATGGCGCCACTAAAGAAGTCTCGCAAGAAATCGGGCGAATAATTGAGAAAGAACAAGGGTTCCAGACAAGTGTTCAGTCCATTGATCAAGCGAACGGAATAGCTAAATACGATGCAATTGTAGTCGGCAGTTCGGTGCGAGCCGACAGGCCGTTGGCAAATGTCAGAGATTT
>JAADGR010000520.1 GCA_013152225.1 Calditrichota bacterium | reverse complement strand
TTGTTTCGATATATACTTTTAGTTTCATTTCAATTTCCTGGCAATGAGAAATATTGTTATTACTTGATAAAGTATAAATTAAATTGATCTTTACCAAATGATTTTTATTCATCTTTGCGAAAATATAAATTGCTTCTTTTTACTCGTCAGAAAGAGTGCCTGCAATTAAATCGTTTCATCTGAGTTTTTAATTGACTTTTAAGGTTAAAAAAATTATATTTATCGGTTATGTTTTTCACGAAAATTATCCGAGGAGGTTTTATTTAAATGCCGCGTAATCAATTAATAAAAGTGGTTTTTGTGCTGGCACTGATTGTTGGAGCACTTTTTTCACTCTATCCCACTTTTCAACTGGGAGGAATGCAGAAAAATGAGGCCTCTCTGGTCAGCCAAATTATGAAATTAACGGGTTTGACCAAAACAGATATCGAGGTGGGCTTAACAGAAGGAACCCTGGAATCCAGAGTGCGGAATCGGATTTCTCGGGATAGTCTCGATAATGCCCTGCAAGTGGCTGGCAAATTGATCAAGTTGAACACTAAAATCATCAAAGTTGAGGGGAAGGCGATTCGGCGGGGTCTGGATTTACAGGGAGGAACTTATCTCGTCTACGAAGTTGACTTGCCGCAGCTTTTAAATGATGTAGCCAAGAATAAAGACGAACGATTGACTGATATTATTAAAGCAACGCAAAAGCAAACCGATAAATCGGGCAATGATTTTTTCGATGTTTTGCAGGAAAATTTTCGTAGCCGCAATGTTCGCCTTAACCGGTATTTTGGCCGCAAGGGTGAAACGGATGATGATATCATCAAAGGATTGCAAAAAGCGTCGGAAGATGCCATCGACAGGACGATTGCTATTCTTCGCAACCGAGTCGATCAATTTGGTGTTTCGGAGCCCTCGATCACAAAACAAGGGACGCGGCGAATTGTTATTGAACTGGCGGGAATTCAAAACATACAGCGGGCGAAAAAAATCATTGGTACGACTGCATTGTTGGAATTTAAACTCGTCCGTGATTCTGAAATGGTGTGGTCGATTCTGAATGATATTGACCGCGTTATGCGCCTGAAGCGCAGGGGGCAGCAGCCTGCAAAAGAAGATACGACAAAAATTGCAAAGGCTGATACGACCCAATTTGAGGAAGGGAAAAAAGCTGAAAATAAAACAGTGAGTTTGAGCGATTTGTTTGGTGGGGACACCACACAAACAAAAGCGGGCAAGGACACATCGCTGCTCGTTGATCAGAATACGTTCAATGAAAAACCATTCACATCGCTTTTACGTCAAGTTACCGGCAAGTATTCCAATGTTATTTCGGTTCCCGTCCAGAATGTTGCTGCGGTTCAAAGAATTTTACAACTTCCCAAAGTGCGTCAGGTTATTCCGAGTGATTCTGAATTTCTGTGGAGAATAAAGCCGGTCGTTGTAGGCGAAAATTCGTATCAGCAGCTTTACCTGGTAAAAAAGGAACCTGAACTTTTAGGGTCCACTTTGACGGATGCAAAAGTGCAGATTTCCGGCGGTGCTCAAAGCCTCAACGCCGGTGCTGCTGTTGTGAATTTTCAACTAAACAGCGAAGGAACAAAAACTTTTGCCAAAGTCACGGGGATGAACGTTGGAAAGCAATTGGCAATCGTGCTCGATCATCATATTGCAATGGCGCCAAATATCAAGGGTAAAATTCCATCAGGAAGCGGTCAGATCGAAGGTATGAGTTCGATCGATGAAGCGAAAGATTTGGCCCTGGTTTTGCGCGCCGGTGCGTTACCTGCCCCGGTTTATGCGATCACTGAAAATACCGTCGGGCCGTCATTGGGAAAAGATTCGATTCAGAAAGGACAAAAGTCGGCGATAATCGGTCTTTTGCTTGTTGTTGCTTTTATGGTTTTTTATTATCGTGGTTCCGGTTTCATAGCTGATTTCGCTTTGCTGTTGAATATTATTTTTATCCTCGCCTTCATGGCGGGATTTCACGCAACCCTTACACTGCCGGGTATTGCAGGAATCATTCTGACCGTTGGTATGGCTGTCGATGCGAACGTGCTGATTTTTGAACGTATTCGTGAGGAACTACGTACCGGCAAGACGATTCGCGCTTCAATCGACAGCGGATACAGCCGTGCTTTCAAAACCATCCTCGATGCCAATGTAACAACGCTCATCACCGCGGTTGTGTTGTACAGTTTCGGCACCGGCCCGATCAAAGGTTTTGCTTTAACGCTTTCAATAGGTATTATTGCAAGTATGTTTACAGCCATTTTTGTTACGCGGCTTATTTTTGACATGATTACATCCAGAGTTGCACTGAAAAAATTAAGTATTTAGTGTCTATAATTCACGCTACTTGTCTTAGGAGACGGATTTAGAATGCAGTTTTTTAAAGATACTCATTGGGCCATAATGGGAAAGCGCAAGTTTGCTTACATGTTTTCCGGGTCGCTTATTTTAATTGGAATTATTTCACTCATTGCCCACGGCGGACCAAAATACGGGATTGATTTCACGGGCGGGACGTCACTGGAATTAAAGTTCGAAAAAAAAATAGGCGCGGCCGATATTCGTAATTCCCTCAACAAAATAGGCTTTGGAAATGCAGAAATTAAAAGAATCGGCTTGCCGGAGGAACATCAATTCATTATTCGCGTAGAGCAGATGGGAGAAGGCGCTGATGCTGCCACAATTATGGAAGATCAGTTCACAAAAGATTATCCCGATAATAAATATGATGTTCGTTCTGCTGTGGAAATCGGGCCAAAAATCGGAGGTGAATTGCGGCGCTCGGCTGTTATCGCCATCCTGGTTTCCCTGCTCGGCATTTTGATTTATGTCAGTGCCCGTTTTGAATTTAAATTTGCAGTTGGTGCTGTTGTCGCATTATTCCATGATGTTATGATTACTCTTGGTGTGTTTTCACTCCTCAATTTGGAAATATCACTTGCTATCGTTGCAGCTTTTTTAACCATCGTCGGTTATTCTTTAAATGATACGATTGTGGTGTATGACAGAATCCGCGAGAATGCCAAAATCATACGTCGCGATTCCGCTGAAAATATTATGAACATCAGCATTAACCAGACATTGAGTCGAACAATTATCACATCTTTTACAACGCTGATTGTTGTTGTTGTTTTGTTTCTTATCGGCGGTGAAGTGATTCACAACTTTTCATTTGCTCTGATCGTTGGTGTCGTCATTGGGACTTATTCTTCAATCTTTGTTGCCAGTCCTGTTGTTCTGGAATGGTCCAAAAGAACGGCTACAAAAAAAGGTCAGGTACTCTTGATGCATTCAACAAGATAATCCCTGAGCCCATATTTTTAATTGAGGAAGAGCGATATGAAGATCAAACAGATTGATCGGGATGGTGTGGTTGTTCTGCAGCTTGACGGCAAAATAATGGGAGGGCCCGATGCTACGGCCATCAATGACAAGCTGCATGAATTGGTCGAAGCCGGCAAAACAAATATCGTCGCCGATCTTGCCGGGGTGAACTGGATGAACAGTTCCGGGCTTGGAATATTGATCAGTGGTTTAACAACTATTAGAAATGCGGGGGGGGATTTTCGGCTTGCAGCCGTTACCGACCGGATCCGCAGTCTGCTTATGATTACGAAACTGCTCACCGTTTTTGAAACGTTTGAAACTACAGAAGAAGCAATCCAGAGCTTTTCCTAAGAAAAATAAGAAAAAAATGATGTAGATGCTCCGGTCGAATGGTCGGAGTTTTAGCCAAGGGTGTATTATGCCAGTAAAAGTTGTTGTAGGAGCACAATGGGGAGACGAGGGGAAAGGCAAAATCGTTGATCTTCTCAGTGAGCAGGTCGATGTCGTCGCACGTTACCAGGGCGGGCCGAATGCCGGTCATACTGTTGTTATTGATGGGGAAGAAACGGTTTTACACCAAATCCCTTCGGGCATTCTCTGGCCGCATACAACGTGCATTATTGGCAATGGCGTTGTCATCGATCCTGATGTTTTGCGAGAAGAGATCGAATTCCTTCAGCAAAAAGGCGTAAACGTCGAAGGACGTCTTTTAATCAGCCATCGTGCACACCTGATCATGCCTTATCACCGACTGCTCGATTCCACTCGCGAAGACGCTTCAAGCGCGGATAAAAAGATCGGTACAACCGGACGCGGAATTGGGCCCGCGTATGTGGATAAATATGATCGAACGGGCATCCGAATTGTCGATTTGCTCAATCGTGATTTTCTGCGCAAGAAAATTGCATTTAACATTCAGGAAAAGAACAAAATATTGCAACAGATTTATGGCAGCGAGAAACTTGACCCTGAAAAAATTATTGCTGATTATGTTCGCTTTGATAAATTCATCGACGAGTATGTGACGGATACTTCTATTTATCTCAACAATGCCATCGATGAAAAGAAAAACGTTTTGCTTGAAGGCGCCCAGGGTACCATGCTCGATGTCGATTTTGGCACATACCCTTTTGTAACCTCGTCGAATCCAATTGCCGGAGGCGCATGTGTGGGTTTGGGCGTCGGGCCGACGAAAATTGATCAAGTCTTGGGAATTGTCAAGGCGTACACAACCCGCGTTGGCATGGGCCCGTTTCCCACGGAATTCGAGCCGGAGTTTGATGAAAAAATGCGCGAGTTGGGTGATGAGTTTGGAGCAACAACAGGACGGCCCAGACGATGCGGTTGGTTCGATGCTGTGGTTGTTAAACACGCTGTGAGGGTGAGCGGGTTGACAAGTCTGGCCATTACAAAACTGGATGTACTGGATACGCTGGAAGAAATCGATATTTGTACGGCTTACAAAGTGGGTGATAAAGTTATTAGCCATTACCCCGCTGAACTGTGGCTTCAGGATACTGTGGAACCGGTTTATGAAACGCATCCCGGCTGGCTGGCGCCGACAGGAGAAGCAAAGTCGTTTGATACATTGCCGGAAAACGCTCGCAAGTATTTGAGACGAATTCAGGAATTGGTTAATGTTGGCATTTCGATTGTTTCAGTCGGTTCGGACAGAAAGCAAACGATTTTTGTCGATTAACCGGGAGGCCGTCAGCTTTTCTTGAAAAAAGAAAGAATCTTTTCCCATATTTTTTTGATCCACACCAAAACGCCTTTTTGCCTCGGTGGCTCGACAAGTTGTTTGCGCTCGGAAAAATACATCTCCCGATCTTGGATTGATAATTCTTTTCGCCCCAAATTTTCGTGATACTCCCAGTCCAGCTCTTTGACCTTGTCGTTTGCAGTTGTTACAATCTTTACCTCAATTTCTTCCATCTCCAGTTCCTTGCAAGCCTGATAGCGTCTGAACCCACTCAATAATTCATTGTTTTCATTCAAAATGATTGGATTGATCAAACCGATGGTTTTGATCGAATCTTTGAGAGTGGCCAGATCTCCGGCTTCACTTCGGATTCTTTTGCCAACTTTAATCTCATCTGTTTTTATTTTCATCAAATTTTCTCCTGGTGTGATTTTTAATCAAAAAACTCGTCACTGTCGTCAAAAACAGGTACGATTAATCGCAGCTATATCACGCCCGATTGTTTCTATCGGGCACCCGGTCAGGTGCATATTTAATGGGTTTTCGCCAAAAACCTTTGGGAAGGAATGACGTGCTTTTTATGCTCACCTTTAAATATGCAAAGAACATCATTAATTATCAATCAAAAAGATGCTGCGTGTTAAATTTTGTTGTAATAATATTTGAAAAGTGTTAGTTTCTCTTTGACAGGTTGGAGAAATCGACATTAAATATGGACAGGATTAAAATGAATGCACTGGATATCATTACTAAAAAACGAAATGGTGAAAAACTTTGCCGTGAAGAGATCGATTACTTTATTCACGGGTATGCTGCAAACCGCCTGCCCGATTACCAGATGGCCGCACTGCTGATGGCTGTTTTTTTTCAGGGTATGGATTTTGAGGAAACCGCCGGGTTGACAAATTCTATGCTGCATTCCGGAGATATTCTTAATTTTAAAAATGTGGATGGCTTTAAAATCGACAAGCACAGCACCGGCGGCGTTGGAGATAAAGTATCTCTCATTTTGGCGCCGCTTGTTGCAGCAGCAGGCCTCAAGGTACCGATGATTTCCGGGCGGGGGCTGGGGCACAGCGGCGGAACGCTGGACAAGCTGGAGTCGATTCCCGGCTTTCGCACCAATCTTTCTGTGGAAGAATTTTATCGGCAAATTTGTGATTTGGGCGTATCAATGATAGGTCAAACCGAGATGATCGTCCCGGCGGATCGAAAAATGTATGCCCTGCGCGATGCGACGGCGACAATAGAATCCATTCCGCTCATCACCGGAAGTATTTTGAGCAAAAAGCTTGCCGAGGGGATCGACGGCCTAGTGCTGGATGTAAAGACAGGGAGAGGCGCGTTTATGCAGAATTTTAAAGATGCTGAAACGCTTGCGACAAGTTTGATCCGCACGGCAGAGTTAAATGGCTTGCCCACTACAGCGTTGATCACCAATATGGATCAGCCGCTGGGAAACACAGCCGGTAACTGGCTGGAGACACGCGAAGCCATCGAGGCGCTGCATGGGAATGGGCCGGAAGACCTGGTGGATGTGACTTTTGCTTTGGCCGCGCAAATGCTGGTAATGGCCGGCTTTGCGGCAAATGTCGATCAGGCAAGGAAAGAGTTACAAAAGCTCATTATAAACGGAAAAGCATTTCAAAAATTCTGCGATATGGTACAAGCGCAGGGTGGTGATCTTGCCTTTATCGATGAACCTGAGAAATATCCGCCCTCAAAAATTATCCTGCCGGTGTTGAGCGAACAGGAGGGTTACGTTCAAAAACTTGATGCGCGGAAAATCGGTTTTGCAGTCGTACATCTTGGTGGTGGACGTGAGGTCATGGAAGATCGGATCGACTATGCGGCCGGCGTTGTTTTGTACAAAAAGATCGGTGATTTTGTCCGGGAGAACGAGGTGCTGGCGGAATTGCACACTGATCGCAGGGATACTGTGGAGACGATTAGAAAGGATGTCCTGAGCGCTTTTGAAATAGGCGAAGAAAGAATGCAAAAACCTGAATTGATTTTCAGGGTTTTAAAAAAAAGTGAGAGCTAAAAGTGGCCAAGATGTTGATTATTCTCATTCCCACGCTCCTGCGTGGGAATGCTTGTTTTGACGCTCTGCGTCGAGTATTGAGAGATGATAATATTTAGTTTGTGTTAGTAAACTGGACGCAGAGCATCCAGAAATCCATTCCCACGTAAAACGTGGGAACGAGAGTAATTTTAATCCGGAGATGGTACATGCGTTTTATTCAGACAGAAATTCAGGATGTGATTCTGGTCGAACCAAATGTGTTCAAAGACAGTCGCGGTTATTTTATGGAAACATATAACCAAAAGATATTTCATGAAAACGGCATTACCGCAGAATTTGTGCAGGACAATATGAGCAGCTCGGTTCAGGGAACGCTGCGCGGGCTGCACTATCAGCTTTCGCCCTATGCTCAGGGGAAATTAGTCCGGGTGACAAAGGGCCGGGTTTTTGATGTCGCCGTGGATATTCGCCGCAATTCGCCAACATTCGGCAAATGGGTTGGCATTGAATTATCCGAAGAAAACAAACGCTCCCTGTTTATCCCGCCGGGCTTTGCTCACGGATTTTACGTCCTGTCTGAAATGGCAGAATTCACATACAAGTGTACGGCTTTGTACTCGCCCCGGGCTGA
>JAADGR010000058.1:7303-15639 GCA_013152225.1 Calditrichota bacterium | reverse complement strand
AAATCCTCAGACGCTGTATTGTCTCCACTAACCTGAATAGGCGGAGTTTTGGCGGCATTCAATACTTCAATATCAGAAGCGATCAGTTCTATTTCGCCGGTGGCCAATTTGGAATTTACCATTCCCTCAGGTCTTTCATGGATTGTTCCTGAAAAGGCAACAACAAACTCGTTCCTTAACTTTTTCGCTTCTTCATAAGCAGCAGATGTAGGATCGATACGAATCTGGGTAATACCATAGCGATCGCGTAAATCGATAAAGATCAGACCGCCGTGGTCCCGCCGACGATCAACCCATCCCATTAATATAACATTTTGCAGGCAATGACTTTGCCGCAATTCTCCACATGTGTGTGTTCGTTTCCATTTCATTTTTTATAGATATCCTTTGATGAAAATTATAAAAAACCGTCAACCAATCTTTGATTGACGGCAAGTTAACATTATTAAAGATGAAAATCAATTTTAAAAATTGTGGGGTTTAAAAAAGGCCGGATTAAAAACCGAATGTATAGACCTGCCGAAAAGTTGCATTCCCAAGAGACGGGTCGATGGCTCCAAAATCGTCCCATCTGCTTATGCGCGACAGGATGCACCGCTCGACTCTTTGGTTATTCAGACTACTGGAAATAACCCTTCGCTTTGGTTACCGCTCCGTTGGGCAAAATAGTAAAGCGAACCACGACTTTTCCCTTCAAATCCGGATTTCGCCGCACTTCGCGTTCGTAGCAATATTGAATAGATGGGCTGTGCGCCTGGACAATAGAATTCACTTCATCGATGTCTCTGGCGCCCGAACTGACCGCTCCCATATCGATTTCATTTCCATCGTCTGAAATTGGCGCCAGGTTGGAAACAATATAGCCTGAAGTTCTTGTCATATTTTGGGTTGTTGTAGTACCCAAATCAGAAATTGCGCCGCTGATGTCGCCACCTTTTGTCGTGCGACCGCCTCTTGCCGTCGTGCGTGTACCCGAACCACCGCTGCCTTTACCTTTTACCCCACCACCACGAGCACTGAGCTTGTTTATATTGTTAAAAACCTGGTTGTAATCCTGAGATGCTGTTGTACTCGACCCGAGGATATCTCCAACACCCGAACTCTTTGCCTTTGCAGAGGAAGAGGACAGGATGCCTAATATGCCCTGGTTTTCAACCTGTTGATCAATTTGCTGCCGCATCTGTTGGCGTGAAGAAACAGCGCCTTCACCTTCTCCACCGGAAGAGCCTCCGGGTGCTGCTCCGGCTTGGTCGGTCCCACCGCGTGGAGTTGAAGAAGCCGCCGGTTTACCGCTCACCCGGCTTCGCCTTTGTGCCATCAGTTTTTGTCTTTGCTGAACTTTATTTATTTCCGCCTGTGAGACAACAGGTTCCTTTTCAACCAGCTTATTAGCGATCAATATATTCTCGCCATCACGATCTAAAACGATATTGGCATATTGATCCTGAATCATTTTTATTGTCGCCTGATGGACTTTTTGAGGCAGCGGATTTATAACAAAATAGCCGACAGTCCCAAAATGAAGGAGTGCAGAAATAAGCAATATCCAAAGAAACAATGGATCGATATCTTCAAAATACCGCTTGTGAAATTGTCTTGGCAGTGCAGTAGGCGTGGCAAATTCTCCTTTCATTTGTTAGAAACGAAAAGCACCAAAACTCGATTAACCTGATTTATGATATACGACCAAACGCATATTCGGATATTCGGATCGGCCGCATGTAGCCATTACTTTCAAAATGGTTCGAAAGGGCAATTTTTTATCCCCCTGAATAGTCGCTTTGCCGGAAAATTTCACACCGTACAATTCTTCCATTCTTTTTGCTTCCTTTGCGTAACGATCCAGCACCTGACTCAGGGGTTTAATAATCATACCCCGCTGGGCCTCGACATCGCTGATCTGAATGACAGGTTCATTATTAACCATAATCCATTCACGGGATACAATAACGTCAAGAGCAACTTGTGGTGAATTCTCTATCGTTGAAGACGGCAAAGTTAAATTTTGAGAGGGTTGAATGAGTTGTCCTTCGGTTGAGTATGTTTTCAATAAAAAGACAAGGATAATTGTAAACATATCCATCATCGATGTCAAATTCAGTGAAACTTTGCTCGACATCGTTTCATGTGCTTTTCTTTTTGAGGGGACAAACGCCATAATTAATATCCTTTATTCAAAAGACCAGACTTTCAGCTTGCCGGTCATCCAATCTAGATGACACCGGCACTGATACTCACTTGTGGAAACAATTCAAAGTAATTTGCCTCAACTTTCACAGCGCGCGATGCGTCCATAGTGCTGACGAGCGTTTGATAGTCTATGTCCGGCTCCGCCTGAATAATAATCCGTTTTGTATCCAGGGGAGTATTGATAATTTTTTTCTTAACTTTCAAAAGAATTTCGGATAGTTTTGCAAAATCAAAATCCCCATCGGAAAGTTTTTCAACTGTCGGGCCTTCGGTTTTTTCCGTTCGCAAAACAGCTTGAGAACTGGAAACAAAAAACCCTGCATCCGTAATCGTCACAGTCAAATCAAGACTGCGCTGCGCTTCCTTGGGAAGCACATTCCCGGAGGTTTGCCCCCCATGTGCCTGCGGCAGATTAAGTTCAATAACTCCCATTTTAACTGCCGTCGCTGTTGAAAGAAGAAGAGGAACCAGAACGACCATTAAATTCATCATTGGGAAAATATTTATTTCCAATGGTTCGATCGTTCGGCTGCTCCTTTTCGAAGGACGAAACGCCATAATTAACGATTCCCAGTTAGAAGGTTAATCAATTTTACCGTATGCTCATCGATCTCATCAATGATTTTGGTCGTCTTGTTGAGCAACAGCGTATAAAAGATGATGGCCGGGACGGCAATAATCAAACCGGTCAATGTTGTGTTCATTGCCGTTGAAATACCGGCAGCTAAAAGCCGTGCTTTTTCGGTGGGATCAATTCCCGGGGCGGAAACCGCTCGAAAGGCAAGAATCAGCCCGTAAATGGTACCCATCAAACCCAATAATGTGGAAATGTTGGCCAGCATAGCCAAAAAGTTAGTCCGTTCCTGCAGTTTGGGAATAACTTCCAGCATCCCCTCGTCCACAGAGTTTTGAATCGTTCGGAAATCGACTTCCTCCTGCCCCGCAACTGCGCGCAAACCGCATGAAACAACTTTAGGCAAGGCACGATCCTTAGCCCGGTTACAAAGCTCCAGCGCTTTATCATAATCGCCCGCAGTAACAAGCTTGCGAATTTCAGCCATAAATTTAGGAGCATTTACATCGCTTTTGATCAAAATATAAATGCCTCTCTCAATGGCAATCGCAACCGTAAATATTGCCGGGATGAGAAGCAACCACATGAATAAATAACCACTTGATTCCGGACTAAAATTTCTGAGGATTTCGGACATTACAACCTCCCAACGACTTGATTGACTGTTTAACGAATTTAAATTATTTACTTTCTTTTACTAACAATTTCTTGATTTTCTGAATCCGCTTGGCGTTCTCCAATTCCTCGCCATAATTAGAAAGAGCCTTTGGTTTTGTTTTCAGCTCCTTATCAAAGGAACGAGCACGAAACGGTACCTGTCCCACATCCGTCTCGGTCCGCTTTGGAATCAAAGTCACCGTTGGTTTTTCAATCACCGCTTCGATACGAATCGTTTGCAAAATATATTCCTTATAGACGGACTTTTTCGCTGCTGCTGTCGTATCTGTATTTGCTTTTGCCTGAACAACTGCCGAATCCGGCGTAGCTGCAGGCTTTTCCGCCTGGGCGGCGAGCGTTGCAAACGTTAACAAAACAATCATAAAGGAAAATATTTTCCACAAAACGGTCTTTGTCATTTTCACTCCAATTTGATTGATGCAAATTCGTAAAAAGTCGAAAAGCATGTCATCGCGAGGAGCGGAGCGACGAAGCGATCTTCAAGAAACAACCTCTCAGCCGACATCCAGATTGCTTCGCTTCGCTCGCAATGACATTTTGGGACTTTTTACGAGGTTCTCATTTATGGGATGCGGCCTTTTTCCAGCATTAAATCTTCTTTCGTCTTTTGGGTGGCAAGCTCCGGTCGAAGCATCTCTAACTTTTCATCCCATCCCGGCAAACTCTTAACCGTGAGTCGCGCTCTCAGGCCACCTGCCGTCCCATCGGAATCGACCACTTGGATCGCAATAACATTTTTATCTTTCTGCAAAAGTTCCGAGACGTCGAACGTTCCTTGTGCTTGTGTGCTGTCCGAGTCCGTCAGCCTCTTGATCAAATCGCCGTTAAAATACAAGCTGTATTGTTCATCCGCAAAAACATGAATTTTGCATGTAACCGGTAGTCCTTTGACAGAGAAAACGCCTCGAAAATACGCCTTTTGTACAGGGATATATTCAACAGGTTTGCGCGTTGTGTCTGGCACGCCAGGTTCAACCGCACTTGTATCCTGCTTTATTTCATAAAACCAGATGGCAGATGCAAAACCTTTTTCCTGCTGCCGGACAAGTAAAGCATTTTTCCAAACCGACTGATCAAAACCCGGGGCCACCCAGCCCTCATAATATCTTGGCGACGCAAGCCACGTTGTATCCGTGCTAAATTGAGTTGTAACAATTTTGAGGTCTAAAATACCGGCATATTTTTCGGGATTAAATCTGACGAGTTGAAGTGCGAGGTTTTTCGAGTACAGGTTATCAATTTTTAACGCTTTGCAAATATTATACCCTTCTTCCATAATTTGCTGCTGCACATCGCGAAGCATAAAATAACTGCTTTCAAAAGTGTAGAGTCCTTCCTCATAAACGGGATCTTGTGTTTTCAGAAACAACTCTCTTGTCCGATCAGCTCTCGTTTTTGCATCGCTCGCCAGCGTATCACATTTGAGAGCGAAATTCAAAATGGAAGAGACCATCGAATCCTTACTTGCGGCAATGTACGAATCTTCTATTTTTAATTTTGAAGCCATCTCTATAGTTTCGTAGTACTTATTCGTGGCATCCACACGCAAGGATTTTATAAAGTCAACAAGGTTCGCCATTTCGTCAGAAGATATCTGCAAATCATTTAACAATTCGTTAAAGTCCCGTTTGCTGTAAACGAGTTTTGAATAATCGACATATTCTTCCTTCAACAGACCCAGAGCGTCCACAGCCAGAGCAGAATAAGAAGCGGGTACAAAATTTTTCGTTGCAATCAACTTTTGTTTTGACAAATCGATCCATTGTGAATCAATGTGAAACGAATCTGCATCAACGAGATTTCTCTGATATCCCTGCAAGGTTTGCGTAAGCAGCGGTGCAACAGCAATGTCGATGACCTTTCTGCGATAAACGAAACGCGGAAATTTGCTCAACCCTCTTGGTATCGGCGCGTTCATTACTGCTTTGGCTGATTTGAGGGAAATAGATCCGATTTCATAATTAACCTGAGAAAGTTTACTCTTGCTCCGGTCAATCCACTTATCGGCTACTCTCAGGGTGCTGTCCTGAGCAACAATTTTGGCCGAATCGATTGGTGCTGCTGTCGTGGTATCGGCCGCAGCTTCCTCAAAAAGTTTTTCCTTGTATTTGTTTTCAAGATTTCCGAGTGCTGTAATCGCATTGCGATAGGCATCTCCCGATCTTCGATAGAGTTCAATAGCAGCGTCGGCTACTTCTTTTTGCGCAACGATGCGCCGGGTCTCTTCAATTTCCGGGATATCCTGTCCCGCCCATGTGTCGGCAAACTCCTGATACGTCTCACCAATTCGGTATGTGGCTTCATAAAGCCGCATCGTGCCATAGGAAGCACAGTTTCCAAGATGACGAATAATTTCCAGCAGCAGTGTTTTCTTTTGTTCCTTGCTATGCGCAAGTTCTGCTTCCGGCAGGCGGAACTGGATTTCTTCAAACTCGTTCATTTTTGCCATAGCCAACGAAAATTCGGCCTCGGCAGCATAATAATCATTGCGATCCAGTCCCTGTTTTTCAAAATCCCTACTCTTTGCCAATGCACGCTGGAACTCGATAATCGCATTTTTAATTTTCCCCATTTGTTTGTAATATTCGCCGCGGAAATAGAGCGCTTCTATGACCCTAGGGGAGGTTGGGTATTGGTCAACAAATTTTTCATAAGCCGTTTGTGCTTGTTCATACTCGTTCAGCCTTCGATAAAACCCGGCAATTTCATACGACAAATCATCCGCGGCTTCATCGTTGGGAAAACGCTGGATGAACAACTCGTTGATTTTAGCTGCATTTTTCCAATCTTTGGCCTTTGAAAAATATAAACTCGAATTGTATAAAGCGTCTCGCGCTTTTTCATTGTCCGGATGAATGGCGGCAAGTCGTTCATAAGTCAACGCGGCATTAACAAAGTCATTCAATTCGACGTAATCAAAGGCAAGGTTATTTTGCGCATCGAGCAGATATTCGGAATTCGGATGTGAGGCTAAAAGAAAATTATAAGTCTCAATGGCTCGCGAAAATTCATTGGCCTTATCATATTCCAGCGCTGCATTAAGCAAGGCCAAGTCTGCAAACTGGCTTCGCGGTGTTTCTTTGACCATTCGGCGATATTCGTTTCCTGCGGCCATGTGTTTTTTTTCTTCTGCCAGTATTTCAGCACTCAAAAAGATGGACTCTGCTAACCTGCGCCGCGCCTTGGATTTGATCTCATCCGAAGCATCACCATAAATAATTCTGCGCGCAATAATTTCGGAACTATTGAAATCTCCTCTTCCGAAATAGCTCTCCATGATTGCGTAGCGCGCCTGGTTGACTTGTTCACTTCCGGGAAAATACCGGAGCAATGTTTTAAAATATTTTAAAGATTCCCTGAATTGATGATGGCGGTAATATACTGCGCCGGCATTGGCCAGAAATATTGGCGTCTCCCTGGCATGGGGAAAAAGCTTTATATAATTATCATAAGCCTGCGCAAGTCGGATTTCTTTGGGCGAAAGTTCGGTCGATTGCAATCGCAACTTTTCTCTGAAACTAAAAGCCCCGCCTTTCTTTTCACCGGCTTGTTGCTTTAAAGCTTCAATAGAGAGGGCCTGCTCCTCGGACGCTTTTTTCTCGGCTGCGGCAATAGCACTTATTGCTGCGTCCCTGGCCAGGGCAACTGCATTTTCAGCAGCAAAACGCTGATATTTTGAATCCCAGTAAATCTGGCTGATTTTCATGTACTCATTGTAAGCTTGATCGCTTTTTTTGAGCTTCATGTCAAGCGTCAGCGCCATATTCCAATGAATGAGGGGCGCGCTTGAATCCGAAGGAAAGGCCTTTAAATATCTTTCACTTTCCACAACAGCTTGTTCATAAAGATCAGTCTGATCGCCCTCCTGCGCGCGGGTCAAAAGTGTGGTGATATTATCACGTCCAGCACTTTCCGCCAATTCATGGGCAATTTTTCGCGCTTGCTTATCGTCATTCTTTTTCCACCAGGTCGACCCATCTTTATATTTTGTGAAAAGGATATCTCTTGACAAATACGCCATCAAGGGATCTTCCAAACGACGATAGGATTGTACAATGCGGTTTTGCACAACAGGAGCTGATGGATCATCAGGATAATCTTTCAGCAACAAAGTATAAGTTTTTATCGCATTCTCATAATCTTCCTTTTCATTCATATAAGCATCACCGATGCGACGCAATACATTTACACCGTAATCGCGACCGCCAATTTCCTTCAGAT
Organism: Calditrichota bacterium; assembly: GCA_013152225.1. Taxonomy (GTDB): domain Bacteria; phylum Zhuqueibacterota; class Zhuqueibacteria; order Residuimicrobiales; family Krinioviventaceae; genus Hydrothermomicrobium. The sequence continues at coordinate 7,976 of JAADGR010000058.1, read as the reverse complement.
AATCGTTGGCCTTTTCTGCCCCGCCTTCCTCAAGAAAACTCAACCCGATATATTCAACCGATTCATCAACAAGCGAGGGGTTGGAATATTTTTGCTCGGGATCCAGGGGCTTTGTTCTTTCAACATCATCGGCCAACTCGGTGAAATAAGAAATAGCTTTGCTGTAATCGTTAAGGCGATAGTAACTCCAACCCAGGCGATACAACGCCTCATCGTACCTTGGGCTGTCATGAAAAGCCAGGGCCTTTTTATAGTAGGAAATGGCTTTTTCGATTTTGTTCACCGGAGGATTGAAATAGTACTCGCCGATGCGCATGTAAACATCGGGCATAAGCGGGCTGTCCGGAAAATCATGCTCAATTTTTTCATAATACGCTTTGGCACTATCCGGGTGGCTGTTCTCTTCCAAAAGAAAGCCAATATTATAAAACGCATCGTCGACCAAATCGCTTTGGGGATAATCTTCAATAACACTTGCGTAAAGGTTCAAAGAATTGCTCAGGTCTTTTTGCGGCTCTTCCGGTGCTTGCAGCAGTTCGCCCCGGTCATACAAAGAGTACAACCGATCATATTCCTGCATCGATCTTTGGTATTTACTCTGGGTTTGCTCATAATACAGTTCGGCCAATCGCATCATAATCTTGTCGCCGTCTCTGCTATGCGGATGCCGCGT
>JAADGR010000058.1:0-7266 GCA_013152225.1 Calditrichota bacterium | reverse complement strand
TCACGCTCGTTTTCCAGCTTGGAAATTTCCCTGGTATATTGTTTTCTATAACTATCCAACTCATCCAGCGTATATCTTTTGAGAAAAGAATTGCGTTGGATCCATTCTTCATAGGCCGATGAATCCGGCGCCTGTGCGTATGCCAGAGTCCATGTCATAACTCCCCCTAAAACAAGGGCAGCAATTGAAAATATGATTCGACCTGCTGGACTTTTTATCATTATACCACCTAATAAAAATTATAAAATCTTTTGAAATAAATTACGACAACTATTTTTCATTTAGCTGTCGCAACCGATCTTCCCAGGATTCCTCTTCGCGATCATTTTTATCAAAATAAACATTGTTAAAATATTGATCCTTTTCGAGCTGTTCGAGCTTGATTTTACGAGATAAAAATTTGTCCTGTAATTCTTTAAGCTGCGTTACGTAATCATCAATTTTTTCCATCAACTCTTTTTGCCGATTTTTGAGAATATCGTTGATCACTTGCAGCCGGTTCGCATAAGTATCGATTTGTTCGATCTTTTTTTCTCTCTCCTTAAAAATGATGTCACTCATGGCAAAACCGGAGAGATCACTCCAATAGTCAATGTTTGATTTTGGCTCGATATAGTTGTTCTCAACCATCACCTTACGAATCTGCCCCAAATGTTCCTGGAGATTTTTAATATCAAACCCCAGAATTTCCAGATCCATTTTAGGCCCTAATTTGTCCGATCCGCTTAACCGGGTCTGGTAGTCCTTCATCTGATCAAGTGCGCTTTCAATGCGCTGTTTTTCCCTGGACATGTCGCGAAAAGCCGAACCCCAGCTTTCCCGCCGGTAAATCTCATTCGCCTCTTTGGCGACCAGAGGAAAATCAATGAGATATGACGTATTCGTCACTTTCTTATCGCCCTGATAGAATTCGAGTACTTTCATCAAGCGTTCGCGCAACAGACCGGCGCGTTGCATAACATCTGTCCGGCGCTGCTTTTGCGCCCATTGGATGATGTTATCCAGTTCAACAAGGCGATCTACGACATCCAACCGCTCATCATAATAATCCTGCAAAAGCTGCGTCCCAGTGTCATCTTTTTCTCTTGTTCGCAGCATAAATTCATTCAACTCATTGCTGATACGGCTGATTTCGGAATACATTTTAGGCTGGCGTTTATCAAGCGCATCGTTTTGTAAACGCCCAAGTTCCCTGGTCTTTTCCAGCATCAGTTCTCTTTCGCTGTCAAATTTTTTCTTCATGGCAAGCACACCGCGCGCTCGAACAACGTAGCGATAAGCGTCGAGAGCCGTTTCCGAATCATTCAAAATCCGATTACAATGAGCCGACAACACCAGGGCTTCATAGGAAAAATCGGACGCAAGATGCGTTTGCAACAGTTGATATGCAAGGTCTCGCGCTCCGGCATAGTCATTCAGCCTGAATTTTGACCAGGCCTGCGCTATAAGCGCTTCATCATGGTTCTCAAACCCGGGAGAAACGTCTTTCAACGTTTGTTGAGCCAGAGCAAAATTGCCACGCTGATAGTAAATCAGTCCGAGGCGCAATGACGCCGTATTACGAATTTCTGCAATTTTAACATCCGACCAGGGATAATTCTTCTCTTTGGCAAGCGCCTGAAAAATCGGGATGGCCTGATCAAAGTCATTCAAATTTGTGTAGATAATGCCGAGCAACAATTGCCCAGGCAGATAAAACTCTGATGATTTTGGGATATGAGCAAGAATGTCCCGTGCCTGCGTAAATTGATTTTGCCCGAATCTGCGATTGGCAGCCAGATAATGTGCATAGTTTACGATCTCGCCGCTTGCAAGAGCCTGGTTTTTCACCGCCATCATGTAATATTTGTAAAACTTTGCTGATGTGCCAAAATCCTTTTCAAGCTGCATAAGACGGACAAGGGACTCTACATAATAATGCGACGATGCGGAATCTGCAACAATTTCTTCATATTCTGTCTTTGCTGTAATAAAAGCATTTTGATGCAAACGCGCTTCGGCGATATAGAACTTGACCGGGATCAGGTTTTCGTAATCAGTATTATATTTTTTCAGAATGTCCAGCAATTGATACTCTGCGGTGCGATAATGCCCGTTAGAGTAGTTGAGCAAAGCATCGCTTAATTGCGAGGAAAACATGCGTTCGCGCTGGTCGGCATTTGCACTGCTGAGAAGTGTTGTCCAGATGATTTGATATTCAGTGAGCCCGCGTTTTAATATCCAGCAAACGTTCACCCTTCCAGGCCTTGATGAATTCCGATACTGTTGGAAACATTGAAAGCGAATAGCCGGAATCAGCCATTAAATCATAGACAGCACGATCAACATTGTCAACGAGGCCACGCTCAATGGTGCGCAAACCCTTGACCTTTTCTCCCAAATGTGTTTCACGCGTATTTCGAATTTCTTTCACGGTTTGGTGAACTTTTTGCATTTCTATTTGAAAGCGCAAATAATCTTCTTCCGATAGCGGCCCCAGGTTTCCCCAGCTACTCAAGATGACAAACAATTGTGCTTCCTGGTTTCGAATAGAATTTATGGCAGTTGAATCCTGGGTAGCATCGGCTTGTACCTTTAAATGCTCCAACGCATCATAGATATTGAGCAGCGAATCCAGTTCGCCTGTATATTCATCGACCATTTCTCCGATATTTTCCGGAGTATATATGCGATTTTTATACAATTCACGGTTGTCGATGCTGGCTAAAACTTGGTCTTGAGCATCTATGACCTTCATTGAATTATCGACATCACCGACGTAATCGGCGAGTTTTTCCAAATGTTGAAGTTCATCATAGATTTTTACCAGGTGATCAACTTCCTGATTATATTCGGCAATGAGTGAGTCCGACTTGCCATAAACCTTCTTAAAACCGGACTCTTCCTTTGCAAGACCTTTTTCACCTCTCAAAGCCATTTCATCGTGAATATTATTTATCAGGTCAAGCAATTGCCTTTCACGATCCAGTAGCTCCTGAATGACATCGTGAGTGTTTTCATTCAGATAATACCTCAGTCTTTCATTGAAATCGATTTGCGTTTTATCGACAGAATCAGACCGGGCATTCTTATCCTGCGCAAATAAAGCAGATGATTGTGTTTGCAAAAACACATTTGGGATTAGCGGAGACAGCAATATTTGCATCACAATGATCAGAGAAAGGAAAAAGTGGGAGGAAAAAGAAAACATTTACAACCCTCATAAAAAATTATCGTAATGATAACTTTGACACCACTCGTCAACACAACAAATTATAGAAAGAATTTACATTTAAGTCAAGAAATAGTTTGCAATTTCTTGTATTTTTAGCAAAGAACTATTAAAACAATCCTCATTTGCCTTGATTTATTCCATAAATTTCAACCGGAGAAAACTCTTCCGGTTGCGGCAATTTCCAATCGATTTAATGCTCGTACAAGCGCAGCTCTTGCGCGATGAATGTCCGTGCCGGGCTCGTTGCCGCGCAAACGCCTGATTGCACGATCCCTGGCCTTCTCCGCCCTTTTAATATCTATTTGGGACGCATCTTCCGCACTCTCTGCAAGGATGGTCATGCTGCCATTAATAACCTCGGCGAAACCGCCACTCGTTGCAAACACTTTTCTCTTTTTGCCCGTTTCAACAGTTATGCTGCCCAGGGTGAGTGCTGTCAGGTAAGGTATGTGATGTGCCATGACACCGAAAGAGCCTGTTACTCCGGGTGCCTGAACACGACTAACCTCATCGGAGAGCAACACCGCCTGTGGTGTAACAATTTTAAATTTAAATAATTTATCCACTCAAAACCTACTAAAGTAAATACAACATTCGGCGAGTTTTGCAGAAGAAATTCGAGCGTCACTGATTCTGTTTTTGAATCTGCCCGGCTTTTTCCACCACATCCTCGATTGTCCCGACCATCCAGAACGCTTGTTCCGGCAAGTCATCGTGCTTGCCTTCAATAATTTCTTTGAAGGCGTGAATGTTGTCTTCAAGCGTTACGTATTTTCCCTTAAATCCGGTAAACTGTTCGGCAACTGAAAACGGCTGTGATAAAAATCTTTGCAGCCGGCGAGCACGATTCACCGTAGCTCTATCTTCCTCGGATAATTCTTCCATCCCAAGAATGGCGATTATATCCTGGAGATCTTTATACTTTTGCAAAATTTGCTGCACAGTTCTGGCAACATGAAAATGCTCTTTCCCCACAATACGTGGATCGAGAATTCTCGATGATGAATCCAGCGGATCGACAGCCGGATAAATACTCATTTCCGCCAAATGACGGGAAAGAACCGTCGTGGCATCCAGGTGGCTAAAGGTGGTTGCCGGAGCGGGATCCGTGAGATCATCGGCCGGAACATAGATAGCCTGTACAGATGTTATGGAACCGTTTTTCGTTGAGGTAATGCGCTCCTGTAATTCGCCCATCTCTGTGGCCAGATTCGGCTGGTAACCGACAGCGGACGGCATGCGGCCGAGCAAAGCCGAAACTTCTGAACCGGCCTGGGTGAAACGAAAGATATTATCGATGAACAACAAAACATCCCGGTGTTCCACTTCACGAAAATATTCCGCCACCGTCAATGCGGAAAGACCAACGCGTTGTCGGGCACCTGGCGGCTCATTCATCTGTCCGAAAACCATAGCGACTTTGGAGTTTTCCAGGTTTTCCATATCGATAACACCGGTTTCCTGGAACTCGTGCCAAAGCTCGTTTCCTTCACGCACACGCTCGCCCACGCCGCCAAAAACAGAAAATCCACCGCGGTGAATGGCAATATTATTGATCAGTTCCATAATCAGGACGGTCTTGCCAACACCGGCGCCGCCAAACAGTCCGGTTTTTCCACCTTTGGAATATGGTTCGAGCAGATCAATAACTTTGATCCCTGTCTCAAGAACTTCTGTACTGGTATCAAGGTCTTCAAATCTTGGCGCATCGCGATGGATTGCCCACAATTCTTCCGTCTCGATGGGACCCATTTCGTCGATCGGTTCTCCTACGATATTGAGTAGTCTGCCCAAAGTGCCCTTTCCTACAGGAACCTTGATCGGTTCACCGGTATCCCGAACCTCATATCCTCTCTGCAAACCATCGGTAGAGTCCATGGCCACGCATCGCGCTGTGTCTTCTCCAAGATGCTGCGCTACCTCAAGAACAAGAGGGGAACCATCTTTGCGCGTCAATTCAAGCGCGTTATTAATTTTAGGTAAATTTCCGGATTCAAAATAAACATCAACAACCGGGCCAATGATTTGTGCGAGGCGGCCACTTTTTTCCATCACAAACTCTCCTACTCACTTGTAATCGTCATCCACGCAGCGCTTCTGCGCCGCTAACTATTTCATTCAATTCTTTTGTTATTGCAGCCTGTCTGGCCTGGTTATAATATAAAACCAATGTTCGGATCATCTCTTCAGCGTTATCTGTTGCCGTTTCCATTGCGGTCATTCGCGCCCCATGTTCTGATGCCGAGGATTCCAGCAATATTCTCCACATTTGAAAATTCAAATGCATGGGAGCAAGCCTTTTTAAAATGGCTTTGGATTTGGGATCATACACAAAATCGCTGAACGTGTATTCGGTTTCAGGAAGAACCGGAACAATCGGCAATAATTGTTCAACCATAATCTTTTGCTGGACTGGAGATTTGAATTCCTGGTAGATAACTTGCACCTTGTCGAATTTTTTAGAAAGAAAGCCGCGAATCAACGTTGCAGCAATATTCTGTGCGTTTTTAAATTCCAGGTGATCAAAAACATCAATGTAATGCGACAAAACCGGAAGCTCCTGACGCTTTATTTGATCATACCCTTTTTTGCCAACGGTAACCAAAAAGTTTTTTCCGTTAGAGGATTGCTCCCGTTCCGTTTTTGCGCGCCGAAGAACGTTAGCATTGAAACTGCCGCACAATCCCCGGTCCGAGGTTACGATCACATAGCACACTCTATTTCCGGATCGTTCGAAAAAAAACGGATGCTTTTCCCCATGCGTGGCGGCGACATGCCCCAGAACATTATTGAGTTCATGAGCATAAGGTCGCGCAGCAATAAGCCGATTTTGCGCTTTTCTCAATTTTGCCGCAGCTACCATTTTCATTGCACGGGTGATCTGTCCCGTGCTGCGAACACTGCTGATTCGCTGTTTTATTTCCCGTAGTGTTGCCATTACATTATACCATAAAAGTTTTGATAAATTCTTCACATGCAGCGCCAAGACGCTTTTCAAGATCGTCGTCCAAAACTTTCTTTTCTTTAATATCTTTTAAAATATCGCTGTGGCTGGAACCCATAAACTGTAAAAATTCAGCTTCAGCTCGAACGATTTTGTCGACGGGGACGGTATCCAGATAACCCTGGACACCCAGAAATAAAACCGACACCTGTTTTTCAACCACCACCGGCGCATACTGGTCTTGTTTCAAAAGTTCAACAAGACGGTAGCCGCGGTCTAGCTGCCTTTGTGTGGCCTTGTCCAGCTCGGAGCCGAATTTTGCAAAGGCTTCCAGTTCTCTGAACTGCGCCAGATCCAAACGAAGGCTTCCGGCCACTTTTTTCATAGCCTTGATTTGCGCATTACCGCCCACTCGCGAAACGGATAAACCGGCATTAATTGCCGGACGAACGCCGCCAAAAAATAAACCCGGCTCCAGGTAAATTTGTCCGTCGGTAATAGAAATAACATTTGTGGGAATATAGGCAGAAAAGTCACCGGCCTGCGTTTCAATAATCGGCAGAGCCGTTAGTGAGCCGCCGCCCAGTTCGTCGTTCAGTTTTGCCGCTCTTTCCAGCAAACGGGAATGCAAATAAAAAACATCCCCGGGGTAGGCCTCGCGTCCCGGCGGCCTGCGAAGCAAAAGGGATACCTGACGATAGGCCCAGGCATGCTTGGAAAGATCATCATAAGCAATGAGAGCATGCTGCCCGCTGTCGCGAAAATATTCTCCCATGGCCGCCCCGGCGTAGGGAGCAATGTATTGCATGGGCGCGGGCGAATCTGCCGCTGATGAAATAATGATCGAATGCTCAAGCGCGCCGTATTCTTCCAGCGTCTTGACAACCCGGGCAACGGTTGATGCTTTTTGACCGATGGCGACATAAATACAGAAAACACCCGTTTCTTTCTGGTTGATAAAAGTATCGACAATAATGGCGCTTTTACCGATCTGCCGGTCACCGATGATCAGTTCCCGCTGGCCGAGACCGATGGGGATCATGGAATCAATCGCTTTGATTCCGGTTTGCAGCGGTTCGTTGACCGGCTGACGTTGCACAACGCCCAA
>JAADGR010000297.1 GCA_013152225.1 Calditrichota bacterium | reverse complement strand
ATCAAAGCCTGTACCCGTACGTCCACCGAAGGCACGGACATTGTTACCGGTGTGTGGGACAATAACCGCCTCGGCACATTTCGCGGCATTCGCGACGGCAAAGGCGGCTATGGCGCAACGATCTTTTTTGAAAACGGCATCCGCCACGTCGAGCCGGGAAAAGGTTCGCTTTACAAACCGTTGATAAAAAAAATTATCACATTCTTTAAAACAGGCAAACCTCCCGTATCACATCAGGAAACAATCGCTATTTTTGAGTTTATGGATGCGGCGCAAAAGAGTAAGGAAATGGGGGGGAAATTGATCAAGATCAAATGATATCATGTTAGTGAATTGTTACCCGTTTGATTTCTGGTCAAGAATAGTCAAGAATTGTATATAGTTTTCCATAGCGCAGTAAACTGCATCTCAAGATCGAGAAAGAGCGACCACAAATCCCCCTTATTACATTAATAGTATGGGCGCTGCGATGAAAGTTTGCAATGCGTCAGGTGCGGTATTTTAGAAGCCGTGAATCAGCAAAATTTAAATACTAGCGTTCGTTGATTAGAATATTATTTATTCTGAGAGCCATGTCTTTGGCAGAAATGATATGCTAATTCATTTTTTATCAATTCGTGTCATTAGTGAAATTCGTGGTTAAAATAAAAAGAGGTTCAAAATTTTCTTACCCAGAAAACAAGGAACTGACTTTTCTACAATAGCAGATCGTTCATTTCCCAAACCATGAGAAAATACTTGAAAACTGTTTTTTTATTTTTACTTGCATTATCCTTCACGAATCCTTTTACAGCCTTGGGCAAGGAACCGATGAAAGGGCTAAGTTTTTATGCTCTCCCCGGCATGTCCTACAAATCGGGACAGGGACTGGAATATGGCGTGCGCGCTTACATCATTCATTATGGAGATGGAACACTTCATCCGTACAAATGGAATCTGACGCTGCACGTATCCAAGACCACAACAAATCAGGCAAATTTCTTTCTCTTTTGGGATCGTCCCGAAATTTTTGGCAAAAAAACGCGCATGGATGTTTTTGCCCAATTTAAACGTTACCTGGGAGACGACTATTACGGATTGGGAAATCAGGTCGGATATGAACCGGGGTTTGCTGAGCAGACCAGTCAAAATTATCTGGCCGACAGATATTATCAGTATCACCACGAATGGACTGCGATACTGGCAAATTATCAATTCCCTGTATTCAGCGAATTAATGCGCGGACTGGTGGGCATCGGATTTTATCATAACTCGGTCACAGAATATGCGGAACCGAACAAGCTCATCGAGGATTCTCCGTTCGGATTGGGCGGAGGAAACACCAATTATCTCCGCGGCGGCTTTATTTACGACACCAGGGACGAAGAAACCGTTACAACCCGCGGCACCTGGACTGACCTGCTCGTCGAAGTCGCGACCCCTCTTTTAAAAAGCGACTATACTTACGCTCGCATTACCCTGACGGACCGGCGCTACTTTTCACTGCTCCCGCGGATTGTTTATGCGCAGAGAATTTTTTATGAAACCATGCCCGGCGATGCGCCATTTTATGAAATGGCCATTCTGGGAAATTCTTTTCGGCGGAGATATGGTCTCGGCGGCGCTTACAGCCTGCGCGGTGTGCCGCGCAATCTTTTTATCGGCAAGGATAAATTTATTGCCAATCTGGAACTGCGCTGCAAAGTGACGCAAAAAACAATTCTCAAACAGCCGCTGACCTTTTATTTGCACTTTTTCGTAGATGCGGGTAAAGTATGGCTCAAAAATGATCGGAAAGATTTAGCCAACCTGCATTTTGCCCACGGAATCGGCTTTCACGTTCGCTGGAAAAAAGACGTCGTCGCGTCTCTGGATATTGGCAGATCGGCGTTCCAGGATTATGCCATCTATGCAAGTTTTGGGAATCTTTTTTAAATCCGCGGCGGTAAGTGATTTTGGATTCTCTAACAAATGATTAATACGACAGTCGACTTTAATAAATTGCAATCAGTGAATCGTACTATTTCAGCTTCTATTTTTGGACACTGATTTTCGCTGATACACGCAGATAAAAAATGAATTGAATTGTTTCTCTTCTTGTTTTGTATTTTCTTTGTCGAGTCAATTAAATATTTACCACAATGAACTAAATCAGCGGAAATCAGCGTTTATCTGTGTCCAATTTTAGCACACCTGAACTATTGCTTGATTCCGGCAAAATTGTCTGCTATCCGAAATCCGCTATCCGGCATCTGATTTTGTTGTTGCACGCATAAACCGGCCGTGCAAACTCAGACTCATTCTCACCGGCAGAAAGCGCCCGGCAAACGCCCAGATTTTGTTATGAATTCCATGCACCACAGCCGGCTTTTTGCCGAGTGCTTTCATTGCCGAGCCGACAACGGCTTGCGGTGAAGCGGCAATCGAACTGGCGGACTGGTGAGTTACCTGCTGAAATTCCGTTTTTGTTCCTCCCGGCGCTAATGCCAGCACATCGATATGATACTTGTGCAATTCATACCACAACGATTTCCCTAAAAACATGTTGAATGCCTTGGTCGCGGAATAGGTGGAAATGTACGGCACAGGCTGATAGCCAACAATGGATCCGACAAAAATAATAGCTCCCTTTTTCCGTACCATCATTTGGCGGATAAAGTGATGTGTTAAAATCGTCGGTGCCAGGCAGTGAAGTTTGACCATGTCCACCTCTCGCTGGGCATCGTTACGCGCGTACAATCCCACGGAACCGAAGCCAGCGTTATTGACTAACATCCCAACTTCTTTGCCAACAATTTTTTGTGTCAGTTTTTCTAAAAAACCATCACCGGTGAGATCAAGAGGGACGGGTAAGGCTTGGACATTATTTTCGGCTTCTATTTCCTCCGCCAGTTTTTCCAGCCTCTCTTTTCGCCGCGCGACAAGGATCACGTTCATTCCCGCAGCAGCGATGTATCGCGCAAAGGCTTCGCCGATTCCTGCCGATGCTCCGGTAACCAGCGCCCAGCCGCTGTATTTTTCCTGCAGATTTCTCACGCTGTTAACCTCCCGCGGGAGGTTGCCTGTATTTTCCCACCAAGTTATTTATAATTCCTTCACCTTCAAATTCCGAAATTCGACATAATAGCCTTCCGCCTCCAAGCCGATATAACCCTTTAGTACCTCGCAATTTTTCCAAACGGTCGTTTTGACGCCGTTCACAACAAGGGAAATTGCCAGCCTTTCCCAGCCGTAGAAATCAATATCCCCTGTCGTTAGTACCTTGTCCCTTTGCTTCATACTTGGATGGGCATTTTAAGAGTAATTTTGTCGCATGCAAAACGCCGGTGCTGTCGAGCGTTCCTTCGGCCACAACTTGTTGGGCATCCGCAAGTTGATCCGGCATAATTCCGTCATACTTTACCCGCAAAGTATCCGGCCCCTCGGCCATGGCAAAGTTCAATTGGATATTTTGCGAATTCCAGTTGATCGTTTCAGGAACAACATAGCCGCTGATTCTCAGCCCCTCTCCTACCGGCAGATGTTCCTTTGCATACAATTCGGGTACAGTTAAGTAATAAACCGCGCTGCTTTTAAAGCCGCCGGCAATCAGATAGATCAAAGCGCCGACAATGATTGCTACTCCAATGATGATCTTTGGCTTCATCAAAACTCCTTTTTGTGCTGCAATATTTTATTTTTTATAACAGCAGAAATGTAATGAGTAGCACATCCTTTGTCAAGGACTTTTGTGCATCAATGCAATGCATTTGAAAATTAATTTCCTAGTATTTTTTTTATTGCATTCCGTTTTTGATTTTCGTACTGTTAATCATGTGCAAAATTCAGATTTACTTTCCAGGCTAAAATTAAAATGGAGTTTATCATGCGTTCGTTCCTGTTCAAACTCGCGTTTTTAGCATTTGTTATCTTTGCCGCCATGGCTTCTCTGGGAAACAAGCTGGACCCCGTTTTTATGCGTTTTGGTGATGCAGCACAGGTCAGATCAGCACTCATGGGCGGCACGGCCCTGGTATTCATTGCCAGCCTGGCTTTGATCGTGGTACGGACTATCATCGGGATTGTCGCTGTACTCCTCATTGTTGTCATCTTTTTTGTACTTTGGAAAATAGGACTTTTAAGCGTGTTCGGTCTGTAATATTAAATCAGGAGAAAAAATGAAAAAGTTTGCTGTTGTTGGATATGGTATGATGGGAGCTACTCATCTCTCAATATTGAAAAAAAATCCACGTGCCCACGTAGCTGCACTGGTAGAAAATGATCCGACGAAATTAAAATCTGTCACCCAGGGAAATATTGGAGAGACGCCGGAAGAGGATCTGCTGAAAGGCGTGCCGACATTCACAACTATTGAGAAAATGCTTGCCGCAACCGAGGTGGATTGTATCAGCATCTGTCTCCCCACACACCTGCACCGGCGATTTGTAACTCAGGCGCTGGAGGCCGGAAAGCACGTTATCTGTGAAAAACCCATGGCACTCTCGCTGGAAGACTGTGACGCCATGATCGAAGCGGCAGAGCGCAACCAAAGGCGGCTCTTCATTGCACAATGCATTCGTTTTTGGCCGGAATATGAAATCCTTAAACAGTTCAAAGATTCCGGCGAATTGGGAAAACCACTCTCTTTTATTTTCCGCCGCGTCAGCGCATCACCATTCTGGGCCGGCCCGAAAAGCTGGTTTGCAGATACCACAAAAAGCGGCGGCTGCGTTTTTGATCTGCATGTGCACGACCTGGATTTCATTAATTATCTCTTTGGCCGCCCCGCTTCGGTCTTTTCCCAGGGTTTTACCGGGACAAGCGGCGGCAACGAAGCCGTCATGACACAATATACTTTTTCCGACGGACCCATGTGTTTTGCGGAAGGAAGCTGGGCCTACCCCACCGGTTTTAAAATGGCTTTTACCGCGGTTTTTGAAAAAGGAAAACTGGAATACGACAGCAATGCTTCACCCGCCCTCACACTCACACGCCAGGGCGTCGATAAACCGGAACCGGTTACGATCCCCAAAAAGGATGGTTACTGGCACGAATATGAATATTTTATCGATTGTCTTGAAACCGGAAAGCACCCCGAAAAAATGACTCTGGAAAGCGCAAGACAGAGCATTGAAATTGCAAACGCAGAGGTTCAGTCGATGAAGGAAGGGAAAGCTGTTTTTCTGTGAGCAGGCGCGAGAAAAAAAAGTATCTAACGCATGTCTAATGGTAAAAAAATATTTCATCGGAGGAAAAAATTATGAATGAACTCCAAAACAACAAAAGAACCAGACGCGACTTTTTAAAAGTTACATCCGCTACAGCAGCGGCTTTTACAATTGTTCCGCGATACGTATTAGGCGGAAAAGGAAACGTTGCCCCGAGCGACAAAATCAACGTCGCCATTATCGGCACTGGAGGTCAGGGACGAACGGACATGGAAAACCTGATTAAATTTCCGGAACTCCAGTACATCGCAGTGGCCGATCCGATGAAAGAATACGACTATAGCGAATTCTATTTTAAAGGATTTTCAGGTCGCATTCCGGTTAAAAATCAGATTGAAGAATACTATGCCAAGCAAAAAGGCATGGAATCATTTAAAGGTGTAAAAGCCTACGAAGACTTTCGCGAAATGCTGGAGGTTGAAACGGGCATCGATGCTGTGACTGTACGGATAATTTACATGCTTTGGCAGCCATGACAGCAATGAAAAAGGGCAAACATGTTTACTGCCAAAAACCGCTTACTCATGATATTTGGGAAGCCAGGCAACTGAGATTGGCTGCAAAAAAGCTGGGCGTCGTAACCCAAATGGGGAACCAGGGACATGCGATGGAGGGCAACAAGCTAGTTTACGAATGGATTAATGCCGGTGCAATTGGAGATATTACCGAAGTACATTGCTGGACAGATCGACCCGGCGGACGCTGGCCTCAGGGTATCGATGTCCCGCAAGAAACACCGTCGGTTCCCCGTGCTCTGAACTGGGATTTATGGCTCGGCCCGGCCAAAGACCGACCGTATCATCCCATTTATTTGCCGTTTCGCTGGAGAGGCTTCTGGGATTTTGGCAGCGGTGCTCTCGGTGATATGGGTTGCCATATCATGGACACACCGGTTTGGGCGCTTGATCTGCATAACCCCGTTGTAATAGAAGCCGTGATGAATACTCCTTACAAACAGGACACTTTTCCTGTTGCGTCGATGATTCGATACGAATTTCCAAAACGGGGCAGCAAACCTCCGGTTGAAATGACATGGTACGATGGCGGGTTGATGCCGTTTCGGCCAAAAGAATTGGAGCAAAGCCGTATGATGGGTGACAGCGGTGGTGGTGTATTGTTCATGGGCAAAAAGGGAACGATCATGTGCGGCACTTACGGCGACAATCCCAGGCTTGTACCGGAAACAGCCATGAAAAAGTTCAAACGTCCTCCCAAAACTTTAAAACGAACGCAAGGCATTTACCATGAATGGGTGGATGGCATTCTTGGCGGAGACAAACCAAGCTCCAACTTTGACGTTTCCGGTCCGCTAACAGAAGTGGTTTTGCTGGGTAATGTGGCCATGCGCTATCCAAACCAACGGCTCTACTATGATGCGCCGAACATGAAAGTGACCAATGTTGAAGAGGCAAATCAGTATATAAAGCGGCATTATTATGGTGGCTGGGTACTCTAACACTCCCCTGCTTTTGAACGAAAGAAGAACATAATAAATCGTTGGCAAATGGAAAAAGCAAAAATATCAAATAATTTCAATATCCGGGCCGCGAAAGAAAATGATACATCTCTGATTCTCTCATTCATCAGGGAACTGGCAGACTATGAAAAATTATCCACTGATGTGGTTGCGACAGAAGAGTTGCTGCGCAAAAGCCTGTTTGGCAAAAAACCCGCTGCAGAAGTTCTGCTCGGCTTCATAGATAATGAACCCGCCTGTTTTGCAGTATTCTTTCACAATTTCTCTACCTTTCTCGGCAGGCCCGGAATTTATCTTGAAGACCTGTACGTCAAACCTGAAATGAGAGGGAAAGGCATTGGAAGAGCCATGCTCGCGCACCTGGCCAAAATGGCCGTCGAACGCGGCTGCGGCAGATTTGAATGGTCTGTACTGAATTGGAATGAGCCTGCGATCCGTTTTTACAAATCTCTCGGTGCCCTTCCCATGGATGAATGGACGACTTTACGAATATCAGGAGATGCGCTGCACAAGTTGGCAACAATCATTTACAAAGATACAAATGTCAAGGCAGCCAACGACAGTAAGGCCGTTTTGGATTTTCTGAAGAAACAAAAGATAAAGTAAACCTTTTCGATGCAAGATTTTCCGGCAGGAATGGAAAAATATTCAAATTGGTGGGCAAGTTGATCGTTCCGGAAATTCAACCATCTAAATTTGTCCTTTTGCGCGACTAAACCATATTCAAAATCCGGAGAAATGACAATGACCCATCAATCATATTTCGGAATGACTTTGATTGTACTGCTAACAGGAATCATAATCGCAGGATGTACGTCGAACAACAAAACAAAAAATATGGCGCAAGATTTCCTGGTCTACGTCGGCACGTACACAAGCGGCGAAAGTGAAGGGATTTATCTCTACCGCCTGAATACGGCAAACGGCGAACTAACCTATTTGTCCAAAACCACCGGTATCGAAAATCCCTCATTTTTAGCGATTCGTCCCGGCGGAAATTATCTTTATTCTGTCAGCCAGGTTCGTTCGCATAACGGGGAAATCTTTGCTTATCAAATTGCTCACAAAACCGGCCAATTGACTTTTTTAAATAAGCAATCATCCGAAGGTGCGGGGCCTTGCCACGTTCTGGTTGATCATTCCGGCAACTGGGTTTTGGCAGCAAATTATACGGCCGGCACTGTTTCCATTCTGCCGATAATGGAGGACGGCAGCCTGGGTCCTGCGACGGATGTAAAAAAACATCGAGGATCGAGTGTCAATCCCGACCGGCAAAAGGAACCGCATCCACATTCGATTTGGGTTTCGCCGGACAACCGTTTTGCTTTCGTTCCCGACCTGGGCATGGATAAAATCATGATTTATAAACTGGATTTAGTGAACGGAAAGCTTTTGCCAAACGATCCCCCGTTTTTTAAAACAGCGCCCGGCTCCGGGCCGCGCCATTTCACTTTTCATCCCAGCGGCAAGTTCGCTTTTGTCATCAGTGAACTTGCGTCAACGATCACATCGATGAAATACGATTCCACCAACGGAGCATTGACGAAAATCGAAACCGTGAGCACACTGCCGGCAGGATGGACGGGAGAGAGTTATTGTGCAGATATTCACACATCCCCGGACGGAAAATTTGTTTACGGCTCTAACCGCGGCCATAACAGCATTGCCGTTTTTTCTTTCAACGAAAAATCAGAAAAATTATCTCTCATCCAATGTGAATCCGTGCAGGGCGATTGGCCGCGAAACTTTGCCATCGATCCGAGCGGAACCATTCTCCTGGCCGCGAATAAAAAGTCTAATAATGTTGTTACATTCCGGATCGATAAAATATCCGGCAAATTGACACCGACGGGGCATCAGGCAAAAATCCCCATGCCGGTGTGTTTGAAGTTAATACCATTCAAGAGTCGTTCGTAAAAGGTCCGAAAATGTCATTGCGAGCGAAGCGAAGCAATCTGAATATCTGCTAAAGGATTATTTTTTAAAGATCACTTCCCCGATAATTCGGAATAAACTGTCGCTCCGCTCTTTACGATGACATGCTTTTCGACTTTACGAACATGCGGAAAAAATTCATCAATCGGCGATTCCGTCAGTTCCACCAGAAAGTCGCTCAGGCGTTCCAGCACGATTTCCAGATATTTCTTTCCCTTTTCCGCCGAAGCATTTGTCGGACTTCCGGCAGCACAATGGTCATTGAGATTTGCAAACCTTCGGCTGGTTTTCACCCATCCCTTTTGCAGCGCTTCAAATCTGAATGGCCTTGTCAATCCATCACCGGCATTCTCCAATTCCACCAAATCCGGGAAAAGAGCCATGGCAATTGATGTTTCAAATTCTCCGGAATGATCATCTTTTTTTTCAAAAATTTCTTCATAACGATCGAGAGCTGTCTTCCACCAATCATTCAGGAAAACATGGATGCCCAAATCGCTTTGAATCTGGCGGATGAATGGTGTAAAATCATTTCCGCCGTGGCCGTTAATGATGACAAATTTTTTGATACCATAAAAATTCAGTGAAGTGATTATATCCCGCAGCATGGCGTCCAGCGTATTCTGGGAGACATGAATTGCAAGAGGAAAGTCCATCAAATTGCAGTCCACGCCATAGGGGATGGCCGGCAGGCAGATAACTTTTTGGCACTTTTGCCAGGCGCGTTTGCTTGCCTGTTCCGCCACAAAAGAGGTGTGCAAAAAATCCTGCCCTTCGGGTAGATGGAGGTTGTGCGGTTCAATCGCAGATGTCGGGATCACCGCCACCTCGGGTTTATTTTTTCGTAATCGAAACTGATTTGTTTTCGTTAAATCCCATTCGTTTATCATTTTTTTCTCCAGTATAAATTATTCCATTTCCAGATTGCCCCATTTTTTAATCAGAAAAACCATCGAAAGACCGGCAATGAGTGTTGCAATGATAGCCGGTATCCATTTGCCATAGAGATAATATCCAGAGGCGAAAACAGTACCGTAAACAGCGAAAACCCCGGCAATCATACAAAGAATGCCAAGAGGGAGATCGCCCTGGGTTGCTTTTTCAGTGATGGGGTTGCCATTCTTTTCAAGTCTTGCCAGTAATTTATTCCAGCCGATTCCGCCCGGACGAACGAGTTGATAGAATTTCCGCAATGTCTCATCATCCGTCGGTTTGGTAAGAAAAGTAACTGCCAGCCAGGCAACTGTAGTGATGACGACCCCAATTAAAAGACTCTCATACGCAGGAACGGGCGCGAAGCCAAGCTTTGTATGAATGATCTCCAGATAAAATGCGATGATAAACGAAACAATCATTCCGGCAAGTTCCGTGAACGCGTTGATGCGCCACCAGAACCAGCGTAGAATAAAGATCAGTCCGGTACCGGCGCCAATTTGCAGCAATATATGAAAAGCCTGGAGTGCGTTGGACAAAAGCAAAGCAATAGCCCCGGCCAGAGTAATGAGAACAACGGTAGAAATGCGGCCAACCAGGACAAGTTCCTTTTCCGGGGCATCAGGTTTCATAAATCTTTTATAGAAATCATTGACAATATACGAAGAACCCCAATTCAGGTGCGAAGCCATCGTGGACATGTAGGCGGCAAAAAGGGATGCCACAACAATGCCGAGCAGACCGTGCGGCAAAAAAGTCAACATAGCGGGATAGGCCAAATCATTCCTCATGATATTGGGATCAACATTGGGAAAGGCGTGTTGTAAAGAATTCAGATCAGGAAAAATGATAAGCGATGCCAATGCGACAATGATCCACGGCCACGGACGCAGGGCATAATGGGCAAAGTTAAAAAACAGAGTTGCACCCATGGCGTTTTTTTCGTTCTTTGCAGACAACATGCGCTGCACCATGTATCCGCCGCCGCCCGGCTCAGCGCCCGGATACCAGACACTCCACCATTGCACGGCAAGGGGAATAATCAAAAGAGGAATCAAAGTCTTCGAATCGGAGAAATCAGGCAATAGATTCAAACTACCCACAACATTGGGATGTGTGAACAATCCGGTTAAGCCATGCACTTCGGGCAACCGGCAGACGACAACAGCGGCAGTAATTGCACCGAACATAGCCATGCCGAAAAGAAAAAAATCTGTAAACAAGACCGAGCGGAGACCGCCAGCCCCAACATAAATCACCGTTACAAGTAAGGCGACAACAATTGTTTTAAGCGGCGAGAGGTTTAAGAGAACGCCACCGATTTTAATTGCCGCAAGAGACACAGACGCCATAATCATAATGTTAAAAAAAATGCCCAGGTATAAGGCACGAAAGCCGCGAAGGAAAGCTGCCGACTTGCCGCTGTAACGGATTTCGTAAAACTCAATGTCCGTTCCCATATTGGAGCGCCGCCATAGCTTGGCATAAACGAATACGGTCAGCATGCCGGTTAGCAAAAAAGCCCACCACAACCAGTTGCCGGAGACTCCGTGCGTTCGAACCATGTCTGTAACAAGGTTGGGTGTGTCGGTCGAAAATGTCGTTGCAACCATGGATACACCCAGAAGCCACCAGGGCATATTCCTTCCGGAAAGAAAGAAATCCGAAAAACTGCGGCCGGCTTTTTTTGACACTCCAAGCCCAATGATCAGGATAATAACAAAAAATATCGCGATTATGATCCAGTCTATTGCTCCCAGCAGCATAAAAAGCCTCCTTCAATTAAAATTTTCAAAAAGTATAAAAAAAATCCTCCGCGGAAATATTAGGGAGGAAAAAAATGCACCAAAAGCTACAACTTGGCAATTATCGAAGAATTGGCAAAATTATATGGATTTATTTTGATATATCCAAGTAATTTTTGAGGGATGCCAACTCAATTATTGGTGGTTTTTATCTATGGATATTTGTTTTGCATAAGGAGTGCTGCGCCGTTGTACAAAGCGCGTTACATCGCAGGAAAAAATAAACTCTACTAAAAAGAAAAGTCTATCCCTTTTCCGCTCTACCCGTACCATAAACCATTGAGAAATCGCCCGGCCACTTATTGAGGCCGAGAAACATGCGTACATATTTTCTTTGTTCTACAAATCCATTGACCATGCATAAGGAAAACGAAGCATCGGCTACTCGTGGAACATCAACGACAAAGCGATTTCCCCTGCCGATCATGAGCAAAGCATTTAACAAATTTTCGGCTATGCCCGGATTTTTCGCAACCCATGGTCCAATGTGCCAAAACTGCCGCCCCCGAGTCGCCATGATATACCCGAAAATTTCTCCATGGTGCATCTCGTAAAAAGTAAACTTTTGGTATTCCTCTAAAAGCTGCTTCAGCACAGTCTCTCGCGAGGCGCCGAATGCAATCTTGTCAAATTCAATAATCTTTGGAAGGAGTTCAAAAGAAATGTGCGGTAAATTTGCCGGAGCAAAATTTCCCCCTTTCCCCACCAGCTTTATGATTTCAAATTCTTCTTTAAAACCGAGCTTTTTATAAACGGGAAATCCCTGTAAAGTTGCATCCAGTTTGATCACTTGAACCCGATGCTGCAAATAATCAATGGCATGCCTCATAAGAGTTGACCCAATTCCCAGACCGCGCGCCTGCGGATCAACGATGAGCATGCCGATCCAGCCGATTTTACTTTCATAGCACAAGGTCGTCACAGTGCCAACCGGCAGGTCATCGTATTCGGCAATGAAACACCCTGCCGGCTCAAAACGAATGTAACGACACCAATCCGTATCAATCTGGTTCCATCCGGCAATCGACACGACACGATGTAGAAATTCCATATCAGCCAATTGCATCAGCCGAACTGCACATTTTTTTTCGATCTTGTCGCTCATTCATTTCCCGCAATAAAAAAAATGTGTTTCGCTCTTACAATTCGTACAACATGCACAAATTATTTGACAACACCCACGCGATATGGGCCGTCTTCGGCCAAAACGTCATAACCGTCTTCATCACCGACAATAAGCAGATTTTTATCGCTCTTTTCGTTAACCCATGCACTAACTACCTCTCCGACAAACAGGGTATGGTCGCCGGTCTCAATTTGGTTCGCTAGTTTGCATTCAAAATTGGCAAGGCAATTTTTTATCAGTGGACTTTTTATCGAGTACGCAGCGAGTTTTTCCAGACCGCATTTTTCAAAGCGATCCACTTTTTCGCCCTGTTTGCCGCAAATTAACGACTCCTCGGCCAAATCGCTACCCGGGACAGCGATGACAAACTCTTGCGATTCTGAAATGCACTTGTGCATATAGCGATCGTGTCCGATGGCAATAGCAAACATGACGGGATTGAAACAAGTTCTCATCTTCCAGCCAACTGTAATAACATGCGGCAATCCATCTGCACCAACACTTGTTACCAGCACAATGCGTTCCGGCGTTCTCCAAACATCCATTGCTTCTATAAAAGTAGTCTTTTTCATCATTTTACCTTTCTGATTCGTGGGTTGCATTTTGTAAATTCAAACTGCCTTTTCTCCGGTAATATTCCGCGATTCTCGGGGAAGCAATATCATAATGAAATAAATTGCTTGTTGTTTTTCATTTCGTTTTGTATTCTTGGGGAATTCAAATTTAAAGACATTAATGTTCTCAAAATAATGGGAAGGAAAAGGAAAACGATGAAATCAGATGAACTTTTTAAACTGCTTGGGAAAAATGATTTTTCAAACGGAACCTTTTTCAAAAAAATGATTTCATATTACGGTAATAATGCCTCTTATCTTGCCGACCAAAAATCAAGAATTGTGAGCCTGCTGGCTGTTTTTTCAAAAGCATTCGCTAAATCCAGTGTTTTTATTGTACATGCCCCCGGACGCACAAATCTCATTGGTGAACACACGGATTATAATGGTTACCCGGTTATGCCGATGGC
>JAADGR010000296.1 GCA_013152225.1 Calditrichota bacterium | reverse complement strand
ACCATCAACCATCAACCATCAACCATCAACCATCAACCATCAACCATCAACCATCAACCATCAACCATCCCGTCGCTTTGAGCCAAAATTTCACTACACATTCTCTCGCAAATACTTTTCCAGTCTCATCATTGCTTTCTCAATGTTTTGCAAATTATTCGCATAAGAAAACCTTAAAAATCCCTCAGCGTTTCTACCAAAATCCACACCTGCTGTGACGGCGACGTGAGCCTTTTCAAGAATATCAAGAGAAAATTGAAAGGAATGAGCAGTGAATTGTCGCGCATCAGCAAGGATGTAAAACGCCCCCTGAGGTTCAACCTCCACTTTAAAACCAAGCTCGCGCAACGATTTCAACAGAAATTTTCTTCTTGTGTCATAGATTTCAACCATATCATCAAGTTCTGAATGATGCTCGGTGAGAGCGACAACTCCGGCCCATTGAGAGATTGAACTGGCGCAGATGAACAAGTTTTGTTGCAGTTTTTGCATTGGTCGTACGAAATCTGTGGGTGCGATGATGTAACCCAAACGCCAGCCCGTCATTGCATAATACTTGGAAAATCCATTGAGCACAAATGCCCGGTCTGTGAATTCTAAAATGGAATGCTCTTCCGCACCATAGGTCAAGCCGTGATAGATTTCATCCGAGATAATGTATGGGCCTGTTTCACTTATCGCTTTTAATATTGCTGCGCTGAGAACAGTACCCGTCGGATTTGACGGCGAGTTGATCATAATTGCCTTGGTGTGGGAAGTTACTTTTTCCTTAATCGTTTCGGGCTGGAGAACAAAGCCTTCCTTTGCATGTACAGGTACAGAAACGACCTGGCCGTTGACATAGCGAATAAAATTAGGATAACAGGCATAACAGGGATCGGACAAAATGACTTCATCACCCGGATTAACGAGAGTGCTGAGCAAGAGCAAGAGGGCCGGAGAAGTTCCCATGGTTACGATGACCTGGTCAGGTGAAACAACAACATTGTATTTTTTCCTGTAATGATCAGCGATTGCTTCCCGTAAAGGCAAAATTCCCATGCTGTGCGTGTAATGTGTTTTTCCTTGCTCTAACGCCTCAATTGCAGCCTGGCGTATTTTTACAGGCGTTGGAAAATCAGGTTCTCCAATTTCAAGGTGAATAATGTCCGCGCCGTCCCTCTCCAGAGATTTTGCTTTTTCAAGTATTTCCATAACGAGAAACGGCGGTATTTGTTGTGCGCGTTCAGAAAGCATACTGGTTCCTTGTTTTTTAGTGATCTTGCAATATAAGCAATGGTTCCTTTCTATTCAATCTTGTTTCTTGGAAAATATCACTTGATTGTAGTTTTCCAAATTCGTATAATTTAGCCGTTTTAAAAGATTCCTGATGCCCCTGTAGCTCAGTTAGGATAGAGCAGTGGTTTCCTAAACCACGTGTCGCGTGTTCGAGTCACGCCAGGGGTACAAATAAAAGAGGTAAGAGCACTGTTGATGTTTTTTTAAGGGACAAAGTTTTGCGCTTTTACCTGGAAATCAAAAAGACAAAAAATTGATTCCCTTGGCCTTGCTTTAATAAAGGGTTGTGATAATTTCTATGACGATATGTTGCAGCCCTGTTTTTATTTTACCGATTACAAAAATAATTTTTTCATTCTTTAATAGTTCCGTTAGTAATGTTGTGATACTTTAGGTGAAGGAGATCAAGAGACACAGCAGACCAGAAAGGACAGATCGGGATTATCTGGAGGCCATTCCTGAAAATTCAGTGGCCAAACTAATTGTGAGTGCCTCCCGGAATGGCCGCATTGTTATGAAAGGATTATATCTCCGTTGAAAGGTTTTTATTAACTTCCTCAATGACTGCCGCAATCGCAGGCTTTTCGGTCGCAATAACTTCCTTTGCAAGATGCTTGTGATGGGGAAAAGATTCAAGGTTATTAAAATGTGGGGTATTATCATAACGAAATATCAGGCTGTTATTTTTGTCCTGAAAATGATAACGATATGAAAGATGTTCGAGCTTTCCGCTGTCAATGGTCACGGCTTCATTTAATTCTAATAAATGACCATCTGAGAATCGTATGCGAATGCGGAGGTTGGCTCGAGTAGATGTTAGAATTTCCTCTTCATATTTTTCAATGTGGTAATTCTTGAGGGATTGAAGATCTTTTTCGACCTCAGCTAAGTAATTGGATAATGTCTCAAGCAGCATGAGTCAAGCGGTCTTCTAATTCAAACTTGAGGGCAAGAAAATTTTGATAATCATTCGACCATTCAACAAAATCTATTCTATCGTCAAGTAAGCCTTTGCTGAATTTGTCGAAAAACTCTTCGGATGAAAGTCGATGACGTTCTTCAAATACACTTAGACGTTTGGCTAAGGCAACAATTGCTTCTAATGGAGAATCATAAATTATTTTTTGTTTTTGCATAGTATCACCTGGCTTTAAACGATATTCGCCCTAAATATACAACAGAATAAAGCAATAAGCAAGTACCTTTAGCCTGGTTTGACTGTTCAATTTAAATGTTGGATAAAACATGCCCTTTGAATCATACACTACCATTCTTCAAGATGCCCGCAAAAGAAAATATGCCGTAGGTGCATTTAACATTTTTGCTCTGGAATTTTTGCCGGCGATTTTAAAAGCAGCAGAAGAAGAAAAATCACCTACAATACTGCAAATCAATCCCATTCATTATCAGCATCATGATTTGCCAAATTATTTGGCTTATGTAAAAGCGCAAATCGAAAAGGCGAGCGTTCCCGTCTGCTTAAATTTGGATCATGGCAAAAGTCGGGAAATTATTTTACAGGGTCTTCAGGCAGGATTTCCTTCGGTCATGTTCGATGGCTCAAAATTGCCGTATGATGAAAATTTGAACAGTACAGCCGAGATTGTTGGAATTTGCAAACCATGCAATGTGACTGTGGAGGCGGAACTGGGAACGCTTAATGATGAAGGCCTGGAACTGACATTGGCAACGCAGGACAGGTTGTTTACCGACCCTGAAAAAGCAAAACAATTTGTTGAAAAAACAGGTATTGATTCCCTTGCCGTTGCCATTGGCAATGCCCATGGATTTTACAAAGGCGAGCCGAAACTGGATTTCGAACGCCTGGAAACTATAAGGGAAAGCGTGTCTGTGCCTTTGGTCTTGCACGGCGGGTCGGGGATTACGGAAACGGATTTCAAGAAAGCCATTTCTCTTGGCATTTGCAAAATTAATATTTATACTGAAATGAGCGCCGGGGCATTTGCCGCTGTTGAAAAGGCGACGAGTGACAAGGATTTTACGAAAGATTATCCGACCTTGCTCAGTTTTGCCCGTGATGAAGTGAAAAATGTTGTCAAGAAGAAAATGCAAATCTTTGGCAGCAGCGGAAAAGCTGCCTGAATAAGATATCCATTTTGGACAAAAGCGAATGAATTCCGGAAGAATGAAAACACTTGATCAAAAAATTGCCAGGATAAGAACTGATCCTGGCTGTAATGATTTTATTTTGGCAGATGCAAAAGATGCGGATATGGCTTACGGCATCTCTGCACCGGGCAAAAGCCCGGAGTATTATTCGCAGGAAGGCAAATTCCGCAGTCTTGCCGAATACAGAGATATTATTCGTTCAGTCATCCGGCAGGCCAAAGTTGATATTGTGCTCATGTCCGCCAGCACTAACGAAATTCTGACAATCGAAGAGCGGTTGTTCGATGACAGTCCGATTACCCCCGCCGCAAGAGCGAACGACACCACCGACATTCACGTCGTGACGGGAAACCGTTACTCCCAACAACCCGCCAAACCTTTTCGTACGGCGACGATTGACCACATTCAGTGCGGAAAATACGAATGTGCCCTTAACGAACGCCAACTTGGCGCGAATCTCGGATTGTACTCGGTGACATTTAACAACGATGTTGATCTCGATCTCGTTACCCTGGAAGCGTTTAAAGAATTTCGCATCGAAGCGGAAAAAAAGGGATTCCGCTATTTCCTTGAAGTTTTTAATCCGAATCTGCCGAACGCTGTGCCGATTGAAAAACTGGGCCAGTTTATTAATGATCGTATTGTCCGGGATTTGGCCGGAGTTACAAAGGCAGGGCGTCCGCTGTTTCTCAAAGTAGTTTACCAGGGGCCAAAGTTTATGGAACAATTAGCATCCTATGATCCCGATCTGATACCCGGCATACTTGGCGGTTCTTCGGGTACCACTTTTGATGCATTTAAAATGCTTGAGGATGCAAAAAAGTACGGCGCCCATGTCGCTCTCTACGGGAGAAAGATCAACAACAGCGAGCACCAATTGGCTTTTATTTCATTCCTGCGTCTTATTGCAGATGGCGAAATACCTGCGCTTGAAGCTGTTCATGCTTATCATGCGGTTTTGCAAAAGTTGGGCATCCGGCCTTACCGGCCTTTGGAAGAAGATTTGCAGATTACGAATCCGTCCGTTTCCTATGGAGGAAATTCGGGTTTTGTCCCCGTAGCGGCTGATATTGGCACATCAGCAAAATCTCCGGAAGGCGTGGATTTTAGTAAAATGACGGCCAAAGAAAAAATTGAATGGAATCTAAATAAATGGGATCGGATATTGTAATGGATCGCGAATTGGTTGCGAAAATTGTGCAGCAAGTTCTGGATGAACTTGCAAGTAAGAACGGAAAATCGACTTTGCCCGCCGGCCAAACCGGCATCTTTGATGATATTGAAGATGCAATCAAGGCTACAATTGCAGCGCAAAAAGAATGGGTAAAAACTTCAAAAGAAACAAAAACAAAAGTAATTGATGCACTTCGCCAAGTCGTGCATGACTATGCCGCCGATTTTTCCCGGCGTGCACTAGAAGAAACGGGTATGGGGCGTCTCGAAGACAAAATTTCTAAACACCACAATGTCGCCGATGTGACACCCGGCCTGGAAGACCTGGAAAGCAAATCCTGGATTGGCGACAAAGGGCTTGTTGTTGAAGATTATGCACCTTATGGCGTCATTGCCGCGGTTGCGCCGTCAACCCATCCGATTCCGGTTCTTTTTAACAGTACCGTTATTATGATAGCCCCG
Organism: Calditrichota bacterium; assembly: GCA_013152225.1. Taxonomy (GTDB): domain Bacteria; phylum Zhuqueibacterota; class Zhuqueibacteria; order Residuimicrobiales; family Krinioviventaceae; genus Hydrothermomicrobium. Next base: position 2,825 of record JAADGR010000296.1, on the reverse strand, counting down.
GGAAACGGCGTTGTTTTTAATGTCCATCCCGCTGCAAAAAAGGTTTCCGCCTATGCCATGGCAATCTTTAATCAAGTTATTCAGAAAAACGGCGGGCCTGCAAATCTCATATCCATGGTAAAAGAGCCGACCATGGAAAGCGCAGAGAAACTTTTTCATCACCCGCAAATTCCGATGATTGTGGCAACGGGAGGGCCCGGGCCTGTTAAAGCAGCATTTGCCGCGGGGAAAAAGGTGGTCGCAGCAGGTCCCGGTAATCCGCCGGTTCTGGTAGATGAAACTGCAGATATTCAAAAAGCTGCAAAATATATTATCGAAGGCGCTTCATTCGATAACAATATCGTTTGCATTGCCGAAAAAGCCGTCTTTGTTGTCGATTCGGTTTTCAGCCAATTTATGCACGCTATGGCAAACGAAGGCGCCGTGGAATTGAATCCGCAGCAAATTGATGCGCTTACCCAAAAAGCTATTTTAAAAAGCGACAGAGGTGAGAATTATGCCAGCAGAGATTTTATCGGCAAAAACGCAAATGTTCTCGGCCTGGCAGCCGGATTGACACTCTCCGATGAGGTGCGAATGCTTTACGGCGAAACCGATTTTTCTCATCCTTTTGTCCACACCGAACAAATGATGCCGTTTTTGCCCATCGTGCGGGTGCAGGATGCAAAAGAAGGAATCGACAAATGCTATGAAGCGGAGCACCGATACGGGCACACGGCTATCATCCATTCAAACAATTTGGATATCATCACTCAATTTACGCAGAAACTGGATGTGGATATTGTCGTTGTTAACGGCACAAGTTTGTCGGGACTCGGTCCCAAGGCCGGGGAAGCGTATTTTTCGCATACCCTGGCCAGTCCGACAGGGGAGGGCGTCTGTACTCCGCGAAATTTTGCCAGGATCAGGAGACTGGCCGTATTTAATGCGTTAAAGATTGTTTGATAATTCCGATGCTTGCTCAGTGAACCAGCTCTTTTCAAAAACCTCCATATAAAAACGGAACAACCATCCATGGCCAAACCAAGCAACGTTTCCGGAGAATTTAAAAAACAATGGCAAAAACTGGATGATCAGATTCGGAGATGGTGGGATGATGATATACGCGCTGCCATGGAAGAACAAATCTGTGACCCGAATTTAAATAAAATCTCTACCGCTTTGAACATCCTTTCGGTTTAACACAAACAGCACAAGTTTATAATAGCCCGCATAAAGAATTTGCGGCTCTGCAGTGGGATTATCCCAGCGGATGGCCGCCCATGCAAATCATGGTCGCCGATTCACTTGCAGCTTATGGATATTATCAGGAAGCGACCAGGATTGCAAGTGCATTTTTGCAACTACAGATTCGTGCATACAACGAAACCGGAAGCTTGTGGGAAAAATACAATGTTGTCGATGGCAATACAAATTTGCCAAGAGAACGCTACGACGCTGTTCCACTGCATGGTTGGTCATCAGCTTCGGTGGTTTTGCTGGGAAGAAAGATATTTTCAGCGAAAGCAGATGCTTAAGGAAGACATCTGACTGCCCAATTGAACAGCCTATTCGGTTTCCCCTGCGGGAGGCAACCCATAGCCCACTTTCAAAAGCGTCATTGGGTTCATTACTTTTATATTGGCACCCCTGTTTCGCAAACCGTACTCTATCTGTGCCGCACAACCCGGATTAGCGGTAATCAAAACATCCGCCTTTGTATCGAGAATATTGTCAATTTTTCTTTGCAAAAGTTTCATTGAATCATCATAACGAACCATATTATAAATGCCGGCGCTGCCGCAACACATCGTCGATTCATTCAGTTCTGCAAATTCAACCCCGGGAATGGAATTGAGAATTTCTCTGGGCTCATCAGTGATTTGCTGACTGTGAGCAAGGTGACAGGCGTCGTGGTAGGTGATTTTTTTCTGAACCGGAAATTTCGGTTGTTTAAAGTCGATCTCTACCAGAAACTCGTGTACGTCCTTAACTTTCTCACTTAACTGTTTTGCTTTGTGTGAATATTCAGGATCGTTTTGCAGCAATTCTCCATATTCTTTCATAAAGGCACTGCAACCGGCTGAATTGATAACGATGGCATCAAGATCGTATGCAAGAAAAGCATCGATGTTTTGTTTGGCCAGATCCGTTGCAATTTCGAAATCGCCGTTATGTGCAGCCAGGGAGCCGCAGCATACCTGATCCTTGGGCATAATAACCTGGCATTCGTTTTCCAGAAGTACATCAACAGTGTCCTTGTTGATGTCGGCAAACATGACGTTCATCAGGCAGCCTTTTAAAAATCCCACCCGATATTTGATTTTGCCATTTGGCCTCATATCTTCTTTTAATATTTTGTCCGAAAATTTATCCGAAATTTTAGGAGAAAGTTGGTCCATTCTGCTCAACTTTTCCGGCAAAAGATGAAAGAACCCGATTTTGCGCAAAAATTGTTGCAGAAATTTTTGATAAAAACGAAGAACGCGGGCGATAAACTTGATGCGCGCGTGCGATGGAAAGACAAATCGGAAAAAGAATCGCTTACGATAATGCTGCGGGTCTTTGCCTGTCTGAGCAATCTGAGCGCGTGATGATTCGACGAGTTGACCAAAATTGACGCCTGCGGGGCAGGCCGTCTGGCAGGCCTGGCAATCGAGGCAGAAATCCATTTCGTTGATAAAGCTTGGCGTCAACTGCAAATTTCCTTCCGCAACGTTTTTAATGAGTCTGATTCGGCCACGTGGAGAAGACTTTTCCAGGCCGGTGAGTTGGTATGTCGGACAGTCAGGAAGACACATCCCGCAATGAATGCAATTAATGATCGTTTCTTCGTTTGGTATTTC
>JAADGR010000479.1:7898-19609 GCA_013152225.1 Calditrichota bacterium | reverse complement strand
TTTGCCTTCGTTACGCAACCTCTCGATTCTGAACTCCGGCCATAGCGCCATACCCGACCACGGATTGAAAATCCGTTACATCAAAGGCAACGGCAATCGAATTCATCAGGTTAAATAAATTGCTAAAAGCATTCACTCTTCCACGTGATGTGTGGCTTCTCGTATCAGATTTTCGATATGGCTGTCATCTAATGAATAGTAGACCATCTTGCCTTCCTTATGGTAGGTAACGATCTTCATTCCCTTTAACAGCCGAAGCTGATGGGAAATGGCGGAAACGGAGAGATTGATGATGGTTGCCAGATCACATACACAGAGTTCATCGGCAACGGACAACGTCAGCACAATTTTTAGCCGCGTCGGATCACTAAGGACTTTGAAGGTTTCGGCCAGTTCGATAATGTCCCGGCGATCCGGCAATTCCCGATTCACCTGATCCACTTTTTGTTGATCGACAACCGTTGTTTTACAGATTTCAATTTTATCGGTCTTCACATTATCCCTAACACTTGAGCAATTATTCAAGTAAAATATAACGGGAGAAACGTTAAAAAGCAAGTCTTTTTTCAATTTTTTGAATTATATATACAGGAAAGACAAAGTTTTGAAGGGTTGGTCTTTTTTGTAAAAATTGGGCAAAAACCTATACGAGAGCCGGAAAGCGATGAATCCCCGATATTAATGATGAGCCTGCAGAAAAACCCCGGTTCCCCGAGAACTCGGGGAACCGTGTGTTTTTCGTACCCATGTTTTCACTTATGTCCCAACCCGGTCGGCACACCGGGGTTTAACACATTTCTGACATTCTTGTCAGGGGTAACGGCGTCCTAGCGCACATAAGTCATTTTTGCCGTACTAACAACCTTTCCGTCGATATCCAGAACGACAATATAAATTCCGGAAGAAGAGAAATTGCCAAGATCATCCCGGCCATCCCAAATGACTCGATGACTGCCGGAATCCTGCAACCCGGATAACAGCGTTCGCACTTTCTGGCCAATCATATTAAAGACATCGAGAGTTACATCGACTCGTTTAGAAAGCTGAAAACCGATAGTCGTTGTGGGGTTAAAAGGATTCGGATAGTTCTGAGACAAAGTGAATGTAACAGGGAGTTCGGAGCCATGATTAGCCGCAACACCTGCAATCGGATTATCTTCGCCTCGTTCCCAGGCTTCTCTCACCTCTTTGCCATACCAGTTTAAATCGCCCAGCGGATATCCGTCACTTCCTGCGGCATTCAGTTCCGGTGCCTGGGGCAAAAGATTTATTGGTGGCGGCCAGCTCAAAATTGCGGTTCGGTCACCATCCCAATCCCAGAACCAATCTTCGGGCCAATCCGGCTCTCGCAGGCTCTCATTCCGTCTTCCTTTAACCATTTTGAAATAAGGATCTAAAGCAGATTCCGGCGGCAATTGAACAAAATTTGGGTCAAGGACGTTACCGTCTTCTTCAAAAATGTTATTTTCAGCTACCATCTTTGGATAAGCGGCAAACATTCCCTTGGTTCTGGCATTCATTGTCGGCATATAGGTCGCTGTCGTCTCTTTCTGAAAGTCGAGAACCTGCTTGGTTGTGAAACGAAGATTATTACTGAAAGCAATTTCTCTGTCTGCGTCTACAATACCTTCTATCCATGTGCCCAGTGTGTCGACACTAACAAAGCCGACCAATGAGTCGCCATCTGTGTCGTCGCTGAAATCACCGGCATCGTAGCCCCAGGAAGGTCGCGGCCCGACAAAGCCGCGCATGGCAACATTGAAGAATATATTATTTGTGTATTGACGGTTTACAACAGGATCCACATAGAACCACTCTCTGTTTAAATAAGCAAGGGTATTGTGGTCAAATATAATCTTGTCGATCTTAGCGGCAGCGTTGTATTCCAGCACACTACCGTAAAACATGAATGTGTTATTGACCATACTTATTAACCCGGGATCGACACCGCCGGCGGCAAACACATAGCCATTCTGCCAGTCGGCAGGGTCGCCAATACCAAGTACGAGATTATTTTTAAAATCCAAACTTATAAAGTCTTTACGCAAACCGATAATATAGCTGCGAATTCCCTGAAAATAACAGTTATTGACAGTCAGGTGGGTTCCGGTAGAATCCATGCGAATAAAATAATTATATTGCTCATCATTGGGCGTTCTGCCGACAAATGCAATATTTTCTATCACGCCATCACTTTTTATCTGAATAGCCCTTTTCCATGTGGCTCCACCGGGAAGCGTAAATCTTTGCACAACGGCGGGCGGCATATCGGCCGGTGTTTCTTCACCAATCAAAATGAATGTAGCCGTGCCTTCCGGCTTAACTTCTGCGTCGATGACATATACACCACCACGCTTTAACCTGAACACCTTTCCGGTATTGGCCTTGACAGCATCGATAAGTGTGTTGAAACCAGGTTCAACATCTACCGTGTCTGGAGCCTGTGCATACGCGCCAAAAACGGCAATCAGCATACATCCAACCAACGTAAGTTGCTGTAATAATTTCATTTTTTACACCTCCTTATTTAGGACAGGTAACATTTGGAATCAACCAATTTTAATTTAAACATCATGACAGTCTGCCTGAACATCACCTCCTCTGTTAAAGTCTTTGTCATTCCAAGCCGTTGAATTAAAATGTTTTTACACCTCCTTTCAGCATTATTATATTATTAAAAGATTCTAAAACATATATCTTAATCCCACATCGCCCGTCCAGCCGTAGTTCTCCTGCCTTGTTCTGAATGCCGGATGATAAGTCAAATAGGTTCTGTCAGGCCAGTCGGTGATATTGTTCAGATCCAGGAAAAACTTTAACCCGCCAATGATCTTTTGAGACAGTTGGATATCCCAGCGAACGAGCCTGTCCTGGTTCCTGTCCAGAGATTTGATTCTATTCTGGGCGTTCGTTATGGTAAATCCCTGGTAATACAATGATACTCGACCTGAAAAGCCGCCGCGTTCATAACCCAGCGAAACATTGCCAATGTTGTCGGGCATACCTGTAATTTTGTTCACCCGCGAGGAATCGTTGCCGGTTGTCACAACATAGGGCGGTTTACTGATGACGACAGTTTTTAAATTAAAGAAAGGATATTTTGTTTCAGAACGCATATATGTATAATTGACGTTTAGAATCAGCCCATTAAGGGGTGAAGGTAGATACCAAAAGTGTGTCTGCCAATCAATCTCGATTCCTTTTATGTAACCGGGCCACTTGTTATTAATTGGCATGATAAGCTCTTTATATTTATAATAGTGCGGCAAACCAAAATCAGCCGGATTTAACATGTTGGCCTGGTAAGTAAAAATTTGATTCTCAAATTTCTTGTAAAAGCCACCTATCGTAAACAAGCCGACATGGTTCGTGTAAAAGGATAAATAAACATCATAATTTGTGCTTGTTTGCGGTTTAAGGTTCGGATTCCCTCTTTTAATATCCAATTTATTTGTCAGAAAATAGCGAGGGCTGTAATTGCTATAACCGGGGCGTGAGAGTGTTTTTGTCAGAGAAAGCCTGATATCGAACCAACCCGTTGCCTGGTATTTCAAATGAAACATTGGCAGCCAATAGGTATTCTTGGCTGTAGCCGAGGTATCTGTAAGAATCCCTTGGTCTTGCGGAAATCCCCAGCCCTGCAATTCCCTATAACCTTTAGCATCTGTTTTGTTACTGCTATATTCATACCTTACACCCGGAATAAACTCCACTTTCGGACCCAGATTAATGCCTGCCATAATATAGCCGGCAGAAAAATTTTCATTGTTTAAATAATTGCGCGCTTCCATATCCAGTTGACGGATATACTTATCGCGCGTGGCATCAACCATCGCTTTGAAACGATCGAAATCAATCGGGTAATAAAACAACACATTCTCATCAGCAAACTCTTTCCCTTCAAAATCATGAACAAAACTGGCAAAACTTATGGCACCGCTCGGGGTAAACTTCCAGCCGAAATCCGGAAGGGCGTTTTTCACTATTGCCGTGCCGTTGTTTACGCTGGCAATATAGCCCATCGTATGTCCGGTCTGTTCATACTTGCGCCGTGTATACCGGACTTTGGCGCCAAACTTTATAAAACCGGAAATGTCGTTACTGATACGGTAAGGTATTTCAAAGTTAGCCATCGCACTATTTTCAAGCGCCGAGTTTTTCAAACTCTGAAACGTGGTCCTGTCCACCCTCGCTTTCATGGCATTATTAGTTCCGCCTCGAATCACATTTTCCGGCCCTTTGGTCGGATCTATGCTTGCTTGAAGCGAACTTGCAAGTATGGCTCTCATTATCAACTTGTCCGGCCGGTCTGTCAGCGATCCGGACCTATAAATCTGCCAATCAAACTTTCCCCAGAACCAATTATGTACACCTGTTAAACCGAGTAAAAGAGTGCGTTCTTTCTGATCGTATTTTGACGGATAATATTGTATCATACCACCCCGTACAGTATATAGATTCATGTTCTCCTCGATAGAACGATCCATACTACTGTAAAAAACCTGGCCGTTTATTTGTCCGTTTCCAAGTTGATAGTCAAGATTCAAAGTGGTTCCATATCGGCGCCTCATTTCGGCCCGCGTTCTCAACCCAACATTAAACACCTGGACGGGAACGATCTCCTGAGTATTCCTCGGCTCTGTTTCTGTTTCGTAACTCGCGGTGAGACGATCGAGGCCACGGTTTTTACGATCGTACACACCATTGATTATAATTCCCAGTTTGTCATTGAAAAATCGATTACTCAACGCGATAGAAACGTCCTGCATTTTGAGTGAATGATTAAAACCGTTATAACCCTGCCTCACGAAAACATCTTTTTTAAAACCGCCGGGAGCCTCCTTGAGTCTGAAATTTATCCCGCCACCGGTAACATCGGCGTCTTGATCGGGCAAGAATGCTTTTTGCAACTCAATCCCGCCAATCATCTGGGAAGAAACATTGGCCAGCCCGACAACACGGCTGTTTCCATTGGTACTGGCACCCGGAATTCGCATACCGTTAACATAAACCGCATTGGCTCCACCGCCCAGGCCACGAACACGCACCGAACTGGCCTCACCGCCCGAACGGATTATCGATACGCCGGGCAGTCTGCCCAATGATTCGGCTGCATTTGCGTCAGGCAATTCTCTTATCCGGGCAGCAGATACAACGTTCTTAATTGCTCTTGCCGAAAGCTGCCGGTTTATGGCTGCCATCTGGCCTTCCGCCTGTGCAACCACCACAACCTCTTCTCCTGCTTCAATGCCTACGTACTCGAGCTTTACGTTTTGTACTAAAGTCTGTCTAGTACGTAAACTCACTGTTATCTTTTTATCTTTATAACCAATATATTTCACAATGATGGTATAATTGCCGGGGTTTAGACCCGGTATAATATATTTCCCTTTTATGTCCGTTGCTGCTCCCAGACTTGTCCCTTCAATAATAATATTCGCTCCGGGAAGAGGTTCGCCCGTTTTAGCGTCGGTAACTTTGCCGACAATCTTTCCCGAAATCCTGGCATAAAGCTCTGCCGGGTTACCGGAGAGTATGAAAACAGCAATAATTATAAAATAAACCTTGAGCATAATTCGCTTTGTCGTCATGCAGCCCTCTCCTTTAAGATTTCTTTTACTAATTTAGTTATTTAAATATGATATTATTAATCCAAAGAAACTATTATAATAATCCCAAAAACTATCATGATAATCGCATTTTTTCCTGTTAGGCGGGGAAAAAATTGTAAAAGCTTATTTTAAATACGAAAGGGATCAGAGTCTCTTACGATACTCTTTAGGGGCAACGCCGAACTGGGCATGAAAATGTTGCGTGAAATGGGAGGGATAATTAAAGCCGACTTGGTAACAGATTTCGGTCACTGTAAACTGTGATTTTTCCAGCAATTGCGCAGCGCGTTTCAACCGGATTGTTCGAATGAACTCGAGGGGTGTTTGAGATGTCAATGCTTTTAGTTTTCTGAACAATTGTGAACGACTCATCCCGACTTTTTCACAGAACATCCCCACATCGAATTTTTCATCTGAAATATGCTCCTCGACGATTTCAATGGCGTGCTGCAGAAATTTCTCATCAATTGGAGTAATTGTTATATCCTTTGGTTGTATTTTAATTTCCCTGCTGAATCGCTTTCTTAATTTTTTCCTGGATTCCAATAAATTATGAATACGCGCACGAAGGGTTCGAATATTAAACGGTTTCATAACATAATCATCGGCACCTGTTTTCAGCCCTTTAAGCTGGTATTCCTCAGAATTGCGTGCTGTAAGTAAAATCAAGGGAATGTGACTGGTTATTTTATTTCTCCGTATTTCTTTGCACAGTTCAATTCCATCTAACACGGGCATCATAATGTCGCTGACAATCAAATCGGGCATCGCATTAATAGCCTTTTCAAGGCCTTCCTTGCCATTCTTTGCTTCGAGAATGGAGTAAACAAGGCTTAATTCATCACGAATATATTCTCTTTCATCCTCGGAATCGTCGATTATAAGAATCAGCGGTTTATTTTTCTCATTTTCACCCTGTTCGATTTCTCCGGCGCTGTCTGCCGTGACATCATTATCTTTTCGCTCTTTCGATTTGCGGGTTAATTCCAGGGGCAAGCGAACCGTAAAAATGGCTCCACCGTTTTCTTTGTTATCAGCAAAAATTTCACCGTGATAAAGATCGACCAGTTCTTTGGTCAATGCCAGTCCAATGCCGACACCCTCCCGCTTCCTGAATCCGATGGCATCGTCCTGATAGTATCTGTCAAAAATGCGGCTCAAGTTTTTTGGAGATATTCCCGGGCCCGTATCCTCGACTACAATCTCAACAATGTCTTTATCCTCTTCAGACTTTGGCATTACAGAGACCGACACTTTGCCATGATCCGGAGTAAACTTGAACGCATTGGATAGCAAATTGTAAAGGATTTTATCCAGCTTGTTTGCATCAAACAGAACATACAATTCATCCGTTCCCGCAGAAAATTCAATGGTTATATCGTGTTGTTGAGCCAGGAGATTAAAAGAATCTATAATATTCTTAATAAATTCGATTATATCTCCTTCAGATACCGAGAGTCGTAAGCGGCCGGTTTCAATCTTGCGAAAATCAATCACCTCATTGACAAGATGGAGCAGTCGTTTTGCATTTCGGCGCATCAGTTCATATCTACTTTTCAGTGTCTGCTTGTCAATTTTACGTCTGTTTGCAAGAAGTTCGTCCAGAGGCCCGATGATTAAGCTGAGAGGTGTACGCAATTCATGAGAGATGTTTGCATAAAATCGTAATTTCATCTTGTCCATTTCATGGACCTTTTCCGCTTCCATTCGTTGAATTTTCAAATGTTTTTTATAAAGATAGGACAGCAGAAAACCAATGATGCTTAAGAAAGTCAAAATCAGACTGATGAACCAACCTTGCTTCCAGAGAGGTGGCAGGACGTAAAAGTCAAGTTTTGCGGGAGTCGGATCGACATTAAAATCCTGATCACGGGCCTGAACTTCAAAAGTATGATGTCCGTGGTTCAAAGAGAAAAATATTTTCTGCGTTTCAGCGGCGAATGACGTCCATTTTGAATCGTCCAACCGGTATGAGTATTGAAGAGCACTTTCCGGTGTCTCCTGCAAATAATCCACTCCTTCCCAAATGATAAAAGTATTTCCCTCTTTCGGAACGCGTTCCTGAGACTGAACGATACGTGTCTCCGGGGGGTGATTATCCGGCCTGTAACGAATTGTTCGAAAATTCCGAAAAGATTCATCCGTAATATCACTTGCATTAAAAGCTCGTCGGTACCATGACCGCGATGCGATATTGATCCAGATTGCACCGTCTCTGGATTGACACAGCGTCCCCCCTTCTCTTTTTAAATAAAAAGCAGACGGCAGCGCCAAAGTGTTCCATGTCTTACCGTCAAAGCGGTTAATCCCTTTTGATGTCGCTGCCAGGAGAGTACCATCCGAAAGGGACAGGAGTGCCGGAACCATATTACTGGCCAGCCCATCTTCTGTTGTATATTTCCGCCACTCCTGCCGGCCGGGTTTTAACTGAATAAGACCAACGCCTCCTTTGGCAAACCAGAGATCGCCCGACGGCGTTGCAATCACATCATCTATCCATTCTGAGGTTAATTCATTGGGGTGCAATACGCGGCTCCATGTCTTGCCGTTAAACCTGGAGACAAAAGAACCGCCGCTCCATAAAAAGCCGTCATCTGTTTGCGCCAGACCGACAACATTGAATTTTCCGATGGAATCCTCGGAATAATGTGACCAATGCTGATTACCGTTTTCAGTAATTTTACACCTGAGGATTCCTCCCAGGTAATTTCCTATATAGGTGGATGGACTGGCCCCGAACCACAGGGAACCGTCTGCTGCCTGAAATGCAGAACGAAAATCGATACCCCAGGATAATTCAGGATGACGCTGCATGATCCATTTGTGTCCGTCAAAATAGGCAGTGGCCGCTTTGTAGCGGTGACTACCGGCGACCCAGATAACATCATTTGCAGTAACCATGAGAGCAACGGGCATGTCGATTAAACCATCTTTGGTGCTGTATTGTGTCCATTTCCCGGTTTCCGGCAGACAGGATACAACATTTCCTTCACGATTGATGAACCACCGGGTACTGTTTTTCGATTCGCATTGGAAATGTAATCCACGATATGTTTTCCAGTGATTGTCCTGGTAATCGATGCGATAAACTTCACTATTTTTGCCGGCCAACCACAGAGCGCCGTCCGATGCTTCAAACATCACAATGCGCGCACTCGGCAAGGGAACGTCGGTATATCTGTAAACCCGCCATTGATTGTTTTGAAAAACAAAAACCCGACTATGTCCGCCAATCCATATTGTCCCGTCTCTGGTTTGCATGATGCTCCAATTGCTGTCGTCACCTCCAAAGATTTGACTCAGGCGGAATGAATGCCACTTTTTCGTCTTTGGATTATAAACATTGATCCCTTTATCAGGTTGGTCACAAATGGACCAGAGTTGTCCGTCTTTGGTTTGGATAATTCGCGGCACATCGCCACATTGCAGACCGTCTTTTTGCGTATAAATCTTCCATGCAGCCGGCTGCATGGGGCTGCTGCTGTGCATATTCCATGCAACCATCTGTCCCTGATACTTTCCCAGCCAAATTGTGCCCTGACGATCCTGGTATATCGCAGCAATATCAAATGCCTTTGCAACATGGTCGGGCACCAAAACAATATCGATTTCAGGATCGATCTCTATCACTTCAGACGCCATAGATTTTGATGTATACAGCAACATTTCTCCGCTTTTAATCCGGAAAACACCCCTTTCTGTAGCGGCCCAAATATTTCCGTCGTCAAATACACTAACCTGATATACCTTTATTTTACGGTTCATCAAGTGAGGAAAAAGACGTTTCCATTTGCTATCAGAAAAAACATATAACCCCGATTCTGTACCGGCATATATTTTACCGTCCCGGCCCTGGCAAAGCGTCAACACATTGTCTGAAGGCAAGCCGTCTTTGGCGGAGAAAAACGTCCAATGCAGTCCATCATAGCGAATGACGCCTTCATTCACACCAAACCACAGGGCACCATCCCCGGCTTCAAACATACATTGAAAGCCTTTGCCGTTCATTTTGGGGAAATTCTGCCATCGCCACGATTCCAACAAGGGATCATCGATCTCCGGTTTATAGTTTTCGGCAGCGTTCAATTGTATAGAATTTAAAATGAATAAAATAAGGAAAGATGTAAGGACAACAGTACGTTTGCAGAAAAGTATGCTTGGGAAAGACACCTCTTTTAGCTGTCGTACATTGAAACGGATCATTTGGTTAACTCTCGCTATTACAAAAAATTAACTCCTTTTCTTTATACTAATTTAATCTTTAAAATGCAATATTTTTTTTAATGCAATTAAAAAAGTTTTGATAGTCGCGGATATTCCGCAAAAGCCCCGGGTACATCGTTTTGCTTCCGACAAAAATGGTAATACGATTGTGGAAAAATTAGCTGTTCGCAATAGCGATGGGCTAAAGGTTATCGACTTGTTTTGATTTTTATTCCTGTTCTAATTTATCATACCAATTCTTTTTCAGTATCAAAAAAGTCATCATCAAAACACCGATTCCGATGATGATGCCATTGGTTTCTTTGATGATAATAAAAATGGGCAAAGCCGTCAGCGAGATTTGCCAGATCATGCCGATAATAATATTGAACGTATCGCGGCGAAAATTTTCATTCTTTTTGAAATCGGGATTTTGCTCAAGTACCTTAGCATGAATGGGCTTCCAGAAACCCCAGGGCCGCACCGTGCTGTAGAATTTTTTCAGCGTTTCATCATCATCGGGTTCGGTTAATAAACTGCCGAGGAAACAGGCCAGCGAGGAAACAAACAGAATTATCGGAAAAGAATTTAGCGCCGACACGTCGGGCAGTAATAATGGGACGACTAATGCAGCGACCAGGCCAAAAGTCATTCCCCAGAAAAGGCCGTACCCGTTGAATCGCCACCAATACCACTTTAGGATATTTGCAGCAGCATATCCGCCCCACAAAGCCGAGACAATCCATAAAGTAATTTGATTAATAGATCCGATGACAAAACCAAAACCAATGCCGGCTGCTGCCACGGCCAGGGTAGCAAGATAGCTGGCTTTAACATATCTCTTTTGACTTGCATTTGGATTAATATAGCGTTTATAAATATCATTGACGATATAAGCCGGAGCAGCGTTCACGGTCGCAGCAAAAGTGGACATAAAGGCGGACAACAATCCGGCAAGCAACACACCCAGTAACCCTATGGGAACAAAATTCATGATAGCGATGGGCAGGATTGCTTCAAAATCGATATTCGTTCCCATTGCTCTCAGTTCCGGCCGGAGAAAAACAAGGGCAAGAACGGTAAATCCGGCTATCATCAGATAGCGAGGGAAGATCAGAACGATGTTAACAAAACCGCTCATTAAACCGGCCTCTTTCGGGCTTCTGGTTGCCAGGATGCGCTGCATATCATAGTTCGGCGCCGGCCCGGCCATGCTGACCAGAATGCCTTTGAACAACATCATCATAAAGAAAATTGTAAAAAGAGAATATCCGTCCTGGGCAATTTTATCATTCACCGAATCCATTACACCGATCCAGTCCAGGTTGAGATGCCAACCGAAAAAAATATTTTTCCACCCATCGGGAATGACCCGATTAATCATCTCGGGAGAGACTCTGACCAGGACGATTATGCCAATAGCGATGGAAGCCAGGGTCATGATAGCGAATTGCAAGACTTCGGTTAACACCACGCTAAACATGCCGCCTTTAACGACATACAAGGTGGTAATTCCCATGATAATGAGCGCATAGATGTCCGGCGAGATATGCCAGGGCAGGAGAATAGAAGCGAACTTGCCAACGCCTTTAAAGGCGTAAGCAATAAAGCCAATGGTACTCACCAGCGCAAAAACAACCATACTGATGTGCGCCAGAGTGGTGCCTCTGCCTTTGCCAAATCGAAAAGTCAACCATTCCGCGCCGGTTAAAACATTGGACCGCCGCAGCCAGATGGAAAGATAAACCATGAGAAAAATCTGGTTGAATACCGGCCACAGCCAGGGAAGCCATACGCTTTTCAACCCATAAACAAAAAGAAGATAAATAAGCCACATGGTGCCCGTAATGTCGAACATGCCGGAAGCGTTTGAAATACCGAGAATATACCAGGGAA